>JAVEWL010000584.1:0-3906 GCA_034004565.1 FCB group bacterium
CCCTGCCATCGAAAGAAGAAATCACCTCGTGCTTTGTCAGCCCTCGATTGGCGAGTGCTCCCGTGGCTCCCCTTTCCAAGGGGAGTTCTTGGCATGCCCTGAAGACTCCCCTTGGAAAGGGGAGCCACGGGAGCACCCGCCATTCGAGGGCTGACAAAGCACTAGGAACGCTTGTTCTCCCTGACCCAGCGGCCGCAAGGGTTGCACGCGCGAACAGACCCTGAGCTTATCCCGGAGGGAGAAACGGAGTGGGCAATTATCGTTGGGGCGAATCGTGCCAAGATGGGGGAGTGGCGGCGGATCAGAAGGTGGTATATGCTGAGGGTCTTGACTGAATTCCAAGCGGGGAGGCGTTGTGCGATGCGATATGCGGTGTTGGCGGCATTGGTTTGCGGGGCGGCCTGGGGGCAGGAGTTTGGGGTTTCGTTTGATGCGGATTTGAAGTCCACGCAGGGCGATGCGCCGGTTCTGGCGGAAAAAGTGCTGCGAGTCGAGGGGCGCGAGGGCGGCGCGGGACTGTTTCTCGAGGGGGCGGTGCTGACGTATCCGGTGGCGGGACGGTATTCGCCGCGACTGGGAACGCTGGACGTGTGGGTGTGCCCTAACTGGGACAGCGATGCCCCTTCGGACGACAAGTTCTTCTGGGGCGTGGCGGGCGGTCCGAAGAAGGACGCGCGGACGGTGCTGGGGTTCCTGTCGCGGAACAACCAGGGGATTGTCTATTTCGGCGGGGACGGCGCGCTGGGCGGGCTGACGGCGGAGGTGGATTGGCGGCCGCGGGAGTGGCACCGGATCACGGTGTGCTGGGATCAGGCAAACCGCTGCCGGGCGCTGTACATCGACGGAGCGTTGCGGCATCACATTCGCACGGGTGCGGCGATGCCCGCGGATGTGGAAGTGTTTTACGTGGGGTCGCTGCCGTGCGTGACGCGGTGGCTGGGGGTAATGGACGGGCACGAGGCGGACGCGGCGATCGACGGGCTCACGCTGTCGTCGACGATCGATATGCCGGACTTCGAGTTGGTGCGGCAGGCGGCGCGCGAGGATGAGAAGGCCATCGCGCGCACGAATCAGTCGCGGGAGAAGGCGAAGCCGGCGTACGAGGCCGCGTGGGAACGGTTGCTGCGGGACGGGCCGACGCTCGATGCGGTCGCGGCGAACCGGCACGAGGCCGCGTGGGACGAACTGACGGGCATGGCCGCGCCGATGACGCAGCGGGTGCCCATCGAACCGCGGTATTACTCGGATGTGGTGTATGTGCATCCGGACTTGTCGATCGCATTGGGACGCGCGGCGGATGCTCTGGGGCTGGGGTTCGCGTCCGGTCCCACGTTCGAATTGCCGGACCCATATGCGGTGACGCGCACGCTTAATAACGGGTACCGTCCGATCGTGGAAAGCCGGTGGCAGACCAACGGGTGTGAAATCGAGCAGACGGCGTTCACCATCCTGCCGCGCGACGTGGAGGTATCCAGCGGAACGGAAGCGCAGTACACGGTGGTGCGCATGAAGGTGCGCAACGCCTCGGCGGAGACGCGCACGGTGCCGCTGTACGTAATGGTCGGGCGGATGCAGGACACGCAGAATACGAACTATCAACCCTTCGCGGCGGCGGCGTCGCGTTGGCTGGAGCCGGTGATGCCGTTGACGCTGGACGGCGATGCGGTGCTGCTGGATGGGAAACCGTTCCTGGTGTTTCGCGGCGATGCGGCGTCGACGCATGTGCCGGAGTTCGCGACCGGAACGGCGGATCCGCTGATGCCGGAAACGTTGCGGAATGTTCTGAAGTTCGAGTTCGAACTGGGAGCGAACGCGGAGAAGACGCTCGACCTTGTCACGGTGGCGTCGCCGGAGGTGTACGCGGCGGAAGAGATCGCGGCGATGCGGCAGACGACGTTTGATGCCGCGCTGGCGCGTGCGGCGGCGTATTGGGATCGGGCACTCGAGCCGGGCATGAAGTGGACGACGCCCGAACCGCGGCTGAACGACGTGTATAAACACCTCATCCTGTCGTGCCTGGGGAACCTTCGCAAGAATCCGGAACGCCCGTGGCACGAGCCGTACCAGTCGCCGGCGTGGACGGGCGTGTGGCCGTGGGAATGCGCGCACATGCTGGTGCCGATGGCGGCGATTGGGTATCACCGGGAACTGGAGCCGACGTACCGCTTCTTTACCGAACGCCAGAGCGGGATTGGCCAATATGGCGAACCGGGCCGCAAGCCGGAGGGCGAAACGGTATCGGCCCACGGCTGCTATACCGGCAACTTCCTGCTGCGCTGGACCTGCGAGACGGGGTCGGTGCTGTGGGCGATGGCGGCGAAGTATCAATACTCGCAGGACGTGGATTGGTTAAAGGCGAACCGCGAGACCGTGCTGGCCGCGTGGGATTGGATTCAGGGCGAGCGCGCGCGGACGCGGCGGTTTGACGACAGCGGCGAGAAGGCAGCGTATTACGGTCTGCTGCCGAAGGGGCGCGTGCACGATTGGGAAGGGTGGCACTACCATTTCTTCTCGGACGTGTTCACGTGGAAGGGCATGGACGAGATGGCCAATGCATTTGCGACGGCCGGTCTGCCCGACGCCGAGCGTCTTCGCGAAGAAGCCGATGAATACCGCGCCTGTATCCTCGAAGCCATTCACAAATCCGAATACATCGATCCCGCCACGGGCTTGCCCTTTGTGCCGAATATGGTAGCCACGCAAGAGGGCGAAAAGGGCGGCCTCTGGTGGGCGGACGGGCCGGCGTGCATGTTTGCCACGGGGCTTCTCGACGCGCGTACTGACGAGCGCTTCAATCACATGTTCGCCTACTTGGAAAAGACGTGGGGCACGTTGATCGGTCTCACCAACCGGATGGACGAGCCGGCGGAACTCGGGCGTCGCAATCCGTTCTGGTATGTCAATTGCTCTGAGCGCGGTTATTTTCAGAATCTCCTGGCGCGAGACGAAACCGAGAAGGCGCTGCTGATTCTCTATTCGAATTTGGCGTACGGATTGTCGCAGGATTGCTACCAGACGGTCGAGCGGATTCACGTGGGCGACGCGAATTACTCGCCGTTCCAGCCGAATGCCTCGGGCAACGGCCGCCTGTTGGATATGTTCAAGCGGATGGTGATCGACGACCAGGACGAGGGCACGCTGTGGCTGCTGCGCGGGTGTCCGCGGCGGTGGTTCGCGGAGGGGCAATCGGTTGTCGTGGAGGACGCGCCCACGCGGTATGGAAAGATGGCGCTTCGGACTTCGGCGACGGCGAATGCGATTACGGTCGATGTGACGGCGCCGGAGAAGCCGGTGGAGTTGCGGGTGGTGTTCCGCGATGCGGCAGAGCGCGTGCCGGTGAAGGCCACGGTAAACGGCGCGGACGCGGCGGTGGAGAACGGGGTCGTGAAGATTGCCGGGGCGAGTGGGACGTTGAAGGTGGTTTGTGAGTATTAGGGAAGCGAGAGGGAATTTTCGATTTTAGATTGGAAATGCCGCTTTACTCCGGTTCTTTTCACCCATCGTTTGTGGCACCCCCAAGCCGGCTTCATGGCTTGGGGGTGTTTCCTTTTTGACAGGTTGAGGAAAGTGCAAGATCACCACAAAGACACAAAGACTCAAAGAACACGAAGAACTGCAAGATCTCTTGACAAGATTTACAAGAGAGGCAAGATGAAGAGCCTCCCATAGCTCCCATGATTCCCATACTTCCCATGGGAGTCATAGTAAGGATGGGAGGCAAGAAAGGCAGTTCTGTGAGTCTTTGTGGCTTGGTGGTGATCTTACTTCTTCATCCTGTGCATCCTGCCAATCCTGTTATCCTGTCAAAAAAGGAACACCCCCAAGTCATGAAGCCGACTTGGGGGTGCCACAGGTAAGTTATGCCGGGGCGGCGGTGACTTTGGCGGGGAGGACCCGCTCGACGAC
>JAVEWL010000585.1:0-3894 GCA_034004565.1 FCB group bacterium
CCGATGACGGGATCGCCGCCGATGCCGATGCAGGTCGACTGCCCCATACCCGCGTCGGTGAGAGTCTTAACAATCTCATAGGTCAGGGTGCCGCTGCGGGAAATCACGCCCACGCCGCCCTGCATGTGGATGCTGCCGGGCATGATGCCGATCTTGCTCAACTCGGGGCTGATGAGGCCGGGACAATTGGGGCCGATGAGCCGGATGCCGCGTTCGTCGAGGGCCTCGTAGGCCTCGAGTACGTCCAGGGTCGGGATGCCTTCCGTGATGACGACGAGCATGTCGAGGTCGCTCTTTGCCGCATCGAGCATGGCCGCCTTGGCATACGCGGCCGGCACGTACATGACGCTGACGGTGGCGCCGGTCGCATCGACGGCTTCGGGCACGGAATTGAATACGGGCACGTCGAAAACGGTCTGGCCGCCCTTGCCGGGAGTAACGCCCCCGACGATTTGCGTACCGTAGTCGATCATCTGCTGGGTGTGGAACGAGCCGTCGCGTCCGGTGATGCCCTGGACGATGATCCTCGTGTTTTCGTCAATCAGAATGCTCACGGTCAGCCTCCAATCTCGGCCGCGCGGATCGCGCCTTCCTCGAGCGTGGCCACGGAAATGAGTTCGGTTCCCTCGAGCAGCCGGCGCCCTTCCTCCTCGTTCGTGCCCACGAGACGCACCACGATGGGGACCTTCACCTCGAACTGCTCGAGCGAGGCGACAATGCCCCTGGCGATGTCGTCGCAACGGGTGATACCGCCGAAGATGTTGATGAGAATCACTTTAACCTTGGGGTCCTTGAGGATCATCTGGAACGCCGCCACGACCTTTTTGGGATCGGAACTGCCGCCCACGTCGAGAAAGTTGGCGGGCTCGCCGCCGAAATGTTTGATGGTATCCATGGTGGCCATGGCCAGGCCCGCGCCGTTCACCATGCAGCCGATGCTGCCGTCGAGCCGGATGAAGCTGAGGCCCAGTTGCTTGGCGGCAAGTTCGTCCAGGTCTTCGGAATCGAGGTCGCGCCAATCGGCCAATTCCGTGTGACGAAACATGGCGTTGTCGTCGATGAGCACTTTGGCGTCAAGCGCGACCACCTTGCCGGCGCCATCGACGATGAGGGGGTTGATCTCGACCAGCGCGCAGTCCTTTTCCGCATAGAGCCGGGCCATGCGCGCCATGATATTGACCGCCTGCTCGGCGAGATTCGTTTCCGGGAAGAGTTGCCGCGCGAACTCGAGCAGGGCATCGCGATCCGGGTTCGTGAGCTCATTGGCGAGAATTTCCAGTCGCAGGATCTTCTCCGGGGCGGTCTTCGCCGTCTCTTCGATTTCGACGCCGCCGTCGGCGCAGCCGATGTAGACGGCCTTGCGCGCGCCGCGGTCGACCAGAAGGCTGAGGTACACTTCGCGCGCGATCTCGGCCGCGGGGGTGATGAGCACCTTGCGCACCGGCAGGCCGCGGATCTCCATGTTGAGGATGCGTTCGGCTACCGTCACCGCTTCCTCGCGGTCGTTGACGAGCTTCACGCCGCCGGCCTTGCCGCGGCCGCCCGTGTGGACCTGCGCCTTGATGACCACCGGCAGTCCGAGTTGGAGAACGGCATCCGAAGCCTCGCGGGGCTCGGAGACGACGAGTCCTTCTGTAGTAGGAATGCCGTACTCCCGAAAGAGATCCTTGCCTTGGTATTCGTGCAGTTTCATGCCGAGTTCTCCCGAACCGGACGGGCCTCACCGTGCCCGATCAATACAAGACGACAACCCTGAACCGTGTGTGTGGACTGAACATACCTTGAGAGGGCCGCAAAATCAAGGAGTGTTCCACTTTTTGATAGAACCATGATTCTTGCCGGTGTGTTCCCGGAAGCGCCCAACTGCCCCCGGACCCCAGACTCCGTCTACCGGTATGCCACCTGTGTGAACTTGTTTGGGGGTGCTTCGAGAAATGCCAAGAGCTTCCCCCCCTGCCCCCCCGCAGGCGGGGGGGAAACGCTTGGGAGACGTTATCGCTGTACCGTCTTGATCCCCCCCGCCTGCGGGGGGGTAGGGGGGGAAGAAATGGCAATCGCGTTGCACCTGAAGCACCCCCAAACAAGTTTGGAGGTGGCATGTTCCTTGGGGTTGTTGGGGGCGAGCCGCGACACAGAGCGCAGGCCTTCTTGTTGCTTCTCCGTTACGGCGAGGGGCGGGCCTTACTCCTCGTCCGCGTCCTTATCCGGCGCGGAGGGAGGGACGGTCGCGTATACGGAAGGGTAGACCGTGCGTACCCATTCGGCGAAGCCTAATTCGCTGCCGTCGTAGAGGTCGATGATGGTGCCGACGTAGGCGTCGTTGAAGAAGAGTCCGAATTGTTTGCGGGCGTCCTCGACGGAACCGCCGTTCAGCAGCACGTAGCACGCCGAGGCCGCGCCCGAACGGTGCGTTCCGCCCTGGCAGTGGACGAGGATGGGGCGGTCGGCGGTCTCGCAGATGTCGACGAACGTCGCGAGCGACGCGGGTTCCGGCAGTCTGTTCTTGGACCACGGCAGGTCGTGATGCGTGACGCCGGCCTTTTCGCACGCCGCGATTTCTTCCTGGTACCACCGTTCCTCGGGGTTCACGCCGCGCAGGTTGACGACGGTGCGGATGTCGAACGCTTTGAGCGTACGGGTCAGCGCGCCGGATTCCATCTGGCCGGAGCGATAGAACTGACCGGCTTCAACGGCGCGAAAGTTATCGAGTACCGCGCAAGCCGCGCACGTTCCCAGCAGGACCGCAACCGCGAGCAAACGGCCGTAACGTATTGTGTGCATTGGAGAATCCTCTCGTCCGTTACTGACCCGGTTTGCGAACGTGCGGTTTCGCCCTTCCGAATGCTAAGATTCCGACGCACACTAAGACTAGTTCCGTTTCGAAGCGGCGACGCATGGACAGCCGTGCCTCGCCCCCACTACGCTGGCGACTTATCAACGCTGAGGATGAAGGTTTATGAAGAAGAGTGCATTGATGGTGCTTTGCCTTTTCGCGGTATTGGCGGCGGCGGCCTGGATGCTTGTGCCGGCGACGCGGGTCATGGCGCAGGAAACGGCCGCGACGGAGAAGCAAAACGCGCCTCACGACATTACGCTCAAGGCGGCGGTGAATATCGTCGATGCGGCGATTACCAAGGCCGAGGCCATCGACACCAAGATGGATATTGCCGTGGTCGACGCGGGCGGGAATCTGAAGGCTTTTGTGCGCATGGATGGCGCGTGGCTAGGCAGCATCGACATTGCGCAGAAGAAGGCGCGTACGGCGCGTTACTTCGACATGCCCACCGGGGAAATCGGCAAGCTGAGCCAGCCCGGCGGTCCGTTGTACCAGATTGAAGGCTCAAACGACGGGCTTATCACCTTCCCCGGCGGTCTGCCCCTCAAGAACGCGAGCGGCGAAATCATCGGCGCCATCGGCGTGTCGGGCTCGACGGTCGAGAATGACCATACCGTCGCCCAAGCCGGCGTGGACGCCTTTGGCAAGTAAGGTGTGGTGCCGGTCCTATGGGCGGCGGATGCCCATAGGGCCGGCGCCAGGGCACTTATGGGTCTTATGAGTCTTATAGGTCTTATGGGCCGGATGGGGTCACCATAAGACCCATTCTTTGATGGGCAAAAAAGAATCCCACAAGCCCCGAAGAGCCCGTGGGATTGCCTACCGCCTCGTTGTCCAAAAAACGAAAATCCAAAATCCAAAATCGAAAATTCATAAATGACTACCCATTCGACGTACGACTCGGGCGGGCTGTAGATACGCTGCCGGTCGGAGTCGAGCAGGCGCGGCCGCGGCTGCAGCGCGGAGCGGAGACTTGGGAAGCCCGTGAAGCGTTCGCCGCTTTCTTCGTAGCACGCGATCAGATGAAGGTACAGGAGAATGCGCGCAGTGCGCTGTTG
>JAVEWL010000586.1:0-3885 GCA_034004565.1 FCB group bacterium
AAATAGGCCCCCTGAAGCTCCACACCTATGGCCTCTTCCTGGCCATGGCATTCCTGCTGTCGCTGTACCTGATTCAGTGGGACTCCAAGCGTTCGGGATTGGATGCGCAGAAGGTGGTGGACCTGACGTTCTGGACCTTGCTGGCCGGGATCATCGGCAGCCGGGTGCTGCACATCCTCATGTTCCCCGAGGAGTATTCCTGGAGCGACCCCATCGGCTGGATTGCGCTGTGGAACGGCGGGCTTGTATATCAAGGCGGGCTCATCGGCGGGATCACGTTCTGCTATATCTTCATGCGCAAGAAGAAGATGGATGTGTGGCGCACGGCGGATGTTGTGCTGCCGTATCTTCCGCTGGCGCATGCGGTAGGGCGCCTGGGCTGCTTCTTCGGATACGGCTGCTGCTACGGCAAGGCCACGGACAGCCCGCTGGGGGTCTGCTTCCCGCGGATTCCGGCCGACATCTCCCAACCCGCTACGGGAAGTCCGGCGTACGTGGACTACTTCGGTCACCTGGGGCGCCAGCTCTGGTCGCCGCCGGTGCATCCCACCCAGCTTTACGAGTTCTTTGGGCTGCTGGGCGTTTTCTTCCTGCTCCTCTACCTGCGAAAGCATTGGCACCCCTACAAGGGCTTTGTTTTCGCGTCGTACCTGGTTTGCTACGGAGTGCTCAGGTTCTTCATTGAGATATTCCGTGGCGATCACAACCCCACCCGTTTCGCGGGATTGTCCGACCAGCAGGTATTCAGCATTCTGTTCGCGCTGGCCGGGGTTGGGCTATTCCTCATCATGCGGCGGCGGCCCTCCCTTCGCACGGCCTGAGCAGGCCCCTATTGCTTTAATGGGAAGTATTGGAGTCATGGGAAGTATGTGAGCCATGCATCCCATAACTCCCATACTTCTCATTGCTTTGACAGTCATTCAAGCATGTCCGCGGCGTTTCATTCGCGTTTCACTTCTACGTAATGTGGGCTAAAGGGTAGTCCTTCGCAATATCTTGCGGTGTTTCGCTTGAAACGCTTGACTTCCATGGCTGTTCCAATTATCCTGTTCCGGGCGAAACATGGGATGGGAACCTGTCATGAGACCTACCAAACTGAGTTCCAAGGTGTTTCTCGAGCTGCCCCCGGTCCTCGCGCATTACCTGGAGGGCGGGCGCAACGTCTGGTTGGAATCCATACCCGGCAAGGGCAAGCTGAGCATGCTCAACCGGCCGGGCATCTTTACGGATCTGGAAGCTTTGGCGGTCGAGCGAAAGCAGTGGGTCGAGATGCTGGGCCTGGAGCTGACTCGGGCGCTCCGGTACCGGCTGGGTTTCGAGCAGGGCCGGCGCGAGGCCGCGCGGCATTATGCGGTCTATGCGCAGAACTCCCGGCTGGCTTTGCAGGCGGGTCCGGTGTTCGGTCAGCTTCAGGGACGATTCGTGGTCGAGCCCGTGACATTCGAGTTTGACCTGGGAGCCAAGACGCTGTACCGGGAACTCGTGCTGCATTCGAGCGCCGAGGGCTTGTCGCACCGGATGGCGTTCGAAGACGGGCACGAGTCGGCGTGCTGGACCGTTGCGGGGTACCTCAGCGGACAGGTCAGCGAGATCGTGGGCCGGCACGTGGTTACGCTGGAAACGGATTGCAGCGCCAAAGGCGATGCCGTTTGTCGCTTTATTTCGCGGCTCGAGCCCGAATGGGGTCCAGAGGCCGATTGGGTTCGGGAAGCCCTGCGAATGGAACCGCTGGACGGTCTGAGCCGTGCCGCGGCGCCCCAACCGTCTCAAGTGTATGTGGAAGACCCGGAAGACGGTCATCAGCGCTACGCCGCCCCGGCACCGCCACCCGCGCCGGAACCGGTGGTCGTCCCGGAGGAGCCGGAAGCGCCCGCGCCGCCGTCCGACCCGATGACCGACGGCATCGTGGCGGGATCTTCGGCGATGCAGGCCGTGGTAAAGCGGCTGCGCCAGTTAAAGGACTCTCCGGTAGCCATCTTAATGGCGGGAGAGCCGGGCACCGGTCGCCACACGCTTTCGCGGCTCGTGCACCGCAACAGCGCGCGGGCGGAGGCACCGTTTATCGTGTTTGATTGCTCCGGGCTGTCGCCCGAGGGCACCTCGCGCGAGCTGTTTGGCTATGTGGGAGGCGCTTTCCCGGGGGCGGCGCGGGATTATGCGGGCGCGCTGCTGCGTGCGGACGGCGGCACGCTCTACCTCGAAGAGGTGACGAACCTGTCGCAGGAAGCGCAAGGCCGGCTCGTGCGCGCGTTGGAGGACGGGGCGGTGCTGCCGCTGGGCGGCACGGAATCGATTCCGGTCGACGTGCGGATCATCGCCGCCACCCAACTCGACCCGCTGGAACAGGTGGGGGAGGGCACGCTGCGCGAGGACCTGTTCTACGCGTTGTCGGTGGCGCGGATAACGCTGCCGCCGTTGCGCGAGCGGGGTACCGATGTGCTGCGACTCGCCGAGCGGTTCCTGCAGGAGGCGCGGCGTCGCTACGAAAAGCCCGAGCTTCGATTCTCCGACGAGGTCAAGCAGGTCCTTCGAGACAGTGCTTGGCCCGGCAACGTCAACCAGGTTCGCAACGTGGTCGAGCATGCCGTGGTGATGGCCGAGGGGAAGCTCGTGCGGATGGACGACCTGCCGGAAGAGTTGCTGGCGTCGCGCTGGGGCAAGGCGCCGCAGGAACTTGGGGAGCAGGTGGTCCGCGCCGCGCTCAAGCGCACGAACGGCAACAAGAGCAAGGCCGCCGAGGTGCTGGGCGTCGGGCGCACAACACTGTGGCGGGCGATGAAGCGGCTCGGGCTGGAGTGATGGGGCGTATGGGCCGGCATGACCCTGTTCTTTTGACGACAGGGTTTTCATTTGAAGCTTGCGACGCCGTGGACTATAGTCCTTAGGCACGTGCGCGGTTGTATTGTGCGCCGCGCGTGGCGGGGCCGTTTACCCTACGCTTTTGGAGTATTATGTGGCGCTTCGTACATGTGACTGACCCGCACCTGGGCAGCCAGTATGACGGTTGCTGGAACAATCGGGTGATATGCACGATGATGCCCGATGTCATGAGCTGCCTCCGCCGCGATCTGGCTGAACTCCAGCCGGACTTTATATTCGCCACGGGCGACCTCGCAAGCCAGCAGACCTGCGATGCGATGTTCGCCGCGCGCGACCTCATGGATTCGCTCGGTTTTCCCTATTACCCCATGGGCGGGAACCACGACTTCGTGTTGCCGGAATCGCGAAAATGGTTTCTGGAAGCCTTCCAGGAGCACCTGCCGGTATACGACACGTACTATTCGTTCACCTATAAGGGCCTGCACGGTTGCGTGCTGGATCCGTGGTGGATATGGGCCGACGGCACCGTCGCGCAGCACATCGAAGGCGATCAGAAGGACGCGTCGTGGCTGGTGCCGGCGGACCAGTTGCAATGGCTGGAGGAAGACCTCCGCGCGCATGCCGGGATGCCCACCATTATCGGGACGCACTATCCGGCGGTACCGATCCCGCCGCGGATGCACCGGCCCGGCTTCATGAACAACGGCTGCCTCGCCAACGGGCCTGAACTGATTGCGCTGTTGAAGGCGTTCCCGCAAGTAAAGCTGGTCTTCTCGGGCCACTCGCACATGAACTACATCGTCCCCGACGAGGGACTGACGCACGTCGTGACGGGCGCGCTGCCGGAGTACCCGGTGGAGTACCGCGATGTGCGGATCCACGAGGATCGCATCGAGATTCATACGCTGGGCCTCAGCAACGAGTCGTTCGCGGCGCGTTCGCTGATCGAAGGCCGCGAATGGACCTGCGGCGAGGAGATCGACCGTACGGCGATAATTGAATTCTAAGTAAGACTGGCCGCGAGAGAACGCCAATAGCACAAAGAAGAGCACCATAGTCATTTTG
>JAVEWL010000587.1:0-3880 GCA_034004565.1 FCB group bacterium
GTGATGCGGGCCTTCGTGGTGGGGCCGTCGAAGGCGGCGGCTACTTCGGCGGCCGTGACGGGGCGGGCGAAGGCGGCGAGGGCGGCGCGGACGGCCGTGGCGCGGGCGGCGAGTTCGGTGGGCCAGGGGGGTTGGGCGGTGGGCGCGGCCGTGGCGTCGCCGGGCAGCAGCGCGGTTTGGGTGGCCGGGGCGGGGGTGTGGTCGGGCGCCTGGTAGTCGGGGCGGAGCCAGCGCACCTGGCCGCGGGCTTCCTCGGCGGCGCGCTCGGCGTTGAGGGCGACGAGGCGCTCGAGGATGGCGTCGTCGGCGAGGTCGGCCGGCCAGCCGTAGGCTTCGAGGACGGCGGTGTCGAGTTCGTCGTGGAGCTGGCGCAGGACGGAGACAAGGCCTTGCTCGTGGACGCGGCGGTCGGCGTCGGTCAACGGCTCGCCGGCGCGGAGTTTGGCGAGGACGTTGTACATATCGGTGAGGGTGAGGCGCGGGTGTTGGGCTTGTTGGCGTTTGCGGTGGGCGTCGAGTTGCTCGGCCAGCTCGCGGATGCGGGTGCGCTGGGCGTCGGTGGGGGTGGGGAAGGGGAAGGGATCGAAGCAAAGCGCTTTTTGATATCGCGGTCTGTCTTCGAGCCTACCACCTGCTGCAAGTGCCCATGTTACGTGAACATGGCTTGAGAGAACTCCCAAGTAGTAATCGTCCTGCAAACCAACGGCAATGACCGTGTTGTCCGGCAAGATGTCGCTCTTCAGGGACACGAAAATCCGATGCTTTGATGTCTCAACGGTCGCGATGTAGCTGTCTAGTCCAACCAGCATCTTACGAAGTTCGGGTCTTGGCCGCCCATGTATCCACCATTGAGTACGGACGAGCTGATCGCGATTCCCCTCCCTCTCGGGCTTGACTCTTTCGAATACCCATTGATAAAGCTGAGGGAAACGTTGTCGCAGCTCCGCCTCAGTCAAACCATAAAGGTCAATAACCAGCTTGTTTCTCGAAACTTGGTTTAGGTCTCTTCCGCTGATGTATCGCTTAATATGCGCTTCTATCTCAGGATCGTTACCGTATCCGAGTGCTTTAGCCTGGTCCTCGTCTATTATGAAGCCAGAACCGCTTACCTTGACCCCGGGATAGCATATGATGCTGTTCGCTTCCAGGGCTACGGCGGATGCGACGTTTGCACCGATAGTCAAGTCATTTTGAATAACTCCAACCCTTTCAATTAGCTGAACGTCAATATCCCCTTTTTCGGTTGGGTTCTCGGCAACAACTTCTGCCAACTTCCCTGAGAACTCGCCTCTCTCCGCGACCGTCATCGATATTCGCACGGCCGCCCCTTCTGAACTATCTACCCAAGGGTGGTCTGGAACCGCGAAAGCTAGAGAAAGGGGGTTGGTTTGCGCGTCAGTATGCATCTCTAAGATTCGCCTGTTGTTGGTCTGTCTTAGGCTATTCGTCGTGATTAACCCAAATCTACGAAGCAATCCATTTCTAACCAGAGTGGCTGACTTGTGCCACCAGTGCATCACAAAGTCTGCATTCCGGGGCATATCGGGATAAGCCGTCTGTAGTGCGTCAACGTATCCGTCGCCGAGAGCATCCCGCATTCGGTAGTTCCCCAAGAACGGCGGGTTGCCGACGACGAACTCGGCCGCGGGCCAGTCGGCCGGGCGAGGGTTGAGGTAGCGGTAGACGGGCAGGCGGGCGGTCTCGTCGGGGACACGCTCGCCGGTGACGGGGTGGGGGATGGTGGTGCGGCCATCCCAGCGGGTGACGGGGCGGCCGTGGGCGTCGAGCAGCGGTTCGACGGCGTCCCAGTCGAGCACGGCGTCGCGGCGCTCGATGTTGTGGAAGTCGCGGATGATCGGCTCGGCGGGCAGCACGTCGCCGCGCGTGCGCAGGTGCCATTGCAGGTAGCCGATCCACAGCACCAGCTCGGCGATGGCGGCCGCGCGGGGGTTGACCTCGATGCCGAGGAGCTGCTGGGGGGTGACCATGACGCTCTCGATGCCGAGCATCTGCTGGGTCTGGCCCAGGTCGCGCAGGGTGTTGAGCACTTCGCCCTCGAGGCGCTTGAGGTGCTCGAGGGTCACGTAGAGGAAATTGCCGGTTCCGCAGGCGGGGTCGAGCACGCGCGTGGCGGCCAGGCGGCGGTGGAAGGCGGCTACTTCGGCCACGGCCTTGTCGTCGTCGCCGGCCTCGGCCAGTTGGGCGGCGGCGGCCTGCACGCCGTCCCATTCGGCGCGCAGCGGCTCGATGATGGTGGGGATGACCAGGCGCTCGACGTAGGCGCGCGGGGTGTAGTGGGCTCCCAGCTTGTGGCGCTCCACGGGGTCGAGGGCGCGTTCGAGCAGCGCGCCGAATATGGCCGGCTCCACGTCGCGCCAGTCGGCGCGGGCGGCTTCGATGAGCAGTTGGATCTGCGCCTCGTCGAGCGGAAGTGCGTCCTGCTGGGCGAAGAGGCCGCCGTTGAAGCGGGGGATGGCGCGGCGCAGGATGACGGAGAAGCCGCCGCTGTTCATCGTGCCCCACAGGTGCTCGACCATGGGCTTGAAGCCGGCGGGGTCGTTGTGCAGGTCGTGGAGCAGTTGTGTGAAGGCCTTCTCGGGCAGCAGGCGCACGTCCTCGGCGAACATGGTGAAGAGGCAGCGCATCAGGAATTGGGCGACTTGCTCGGGCTCGTGGTCGGCTTCCAGCAGCTTGGCGAGGGCGGCCAGGCGGTTGGCGATGTCGCGGGTGACGCGGGCGCTGCGGCGGGCGGGGTCGAGGCTCTGGGGGTCGGTCCAGACGGCGCGCAGCAGGTCGCGGACGGCCTCGTCGCGCAGCCGCTCGATGGGGAAGCGGTAGGAGTGCGGGTCGGGAAACGGCACGTAATTGCCGCCGCTGCGGGTGAATTCGCTGTGGAGTTCGATGGTGTTGCCGACGTCGACGACGATGAGGAAGGGGGGACGGCCGCCGTCGGCCAGCTCGGACGGGGGCAGGCTGCGGGCGTAGGTCTGGGCCTGGCGGCGGGCTTTCTCAAGGGCGGTGTCCCAGGTGGATGTGCCCCGGGCGGCCGTGCCGCGCTTGCGCTTTCGGGGGGCGGCGGCGAGGGGGGCGGGTTCGGCCGCGTCGCTGCCCTGCTTGGCCTCGAGGACGAAACGGCCGCGGTGGTAGAGGTCGATGAAGCCGGTGGTGCCGTGGGGGAGCGGGACGGCCTTTTCGAAGACGTAGGCGTTGGCCGTCTCGTCGGGCGTGGAGGGCTGGGGCTTGTCGACGCCGAGCAGCTCGCACAGTTCGACGAGGAAGAGCTGGTAGTTGGCGCGTTCGGCCGCGCCGGATGCGCGCCAGCGGGTGATGAAGGCGTTGATGGTGGATGCGGTGGTCATGTCTCGCAGCCGACTCCATCCTTGTCGCTATCAAACTTGTGAGGATCGGGTGGTAGCACGGTGAAGTTGCGGTGGTCGATGTCGGAACAGTTCAGGTCCGGCGGCGGCGGCGGGATGCAGACGGTCGGGTAGGACGGGTGACACTTCTTCGGGTCGCGGGTGGGCGTGGCGGTTGGCGTTGATGTCGGCGTGCGGGTGGGTGTGACGGTGGCCGTGCTGGTGGGCGTTGGCGTGGTGGTGCTCGTGGGCGTGGAAGATGGCGTCGCCGTTTGGGTTGGGGTGGCGGTGATGGTCGGCGTGGCCGTTGGTGTGGCGGTTTCGGTGGCCGTCGCGGCGCTGGTTTCTGTTGCGGTGGGCGCGGCCGTGGCGGTCATCGTGGCGGTGGCCGCTTGGGTTGCGGTAGGCGTTGAGGCGGGCAGGGTGGGGGTTCCTGGCGGCAGTGGGCCGGAGCGGGCATCGAGGACGGCGGGCAGGTAGACGGCCGCTTCTTGCTGGTCGACGGCCACGAGCAGGAGATCGGA
>JAVEWL010000588.1:0-3879 GCA_034004565.1 FCB group bacterium
GCAGGGGTACGATGAAGGCCGGGATACCGGTCCACGCGACGGCGTGTGCGGCGGCGGCGCGAACGCCGGCAACGGGGGAATTGCGCAGCTACCTTGCGGCGCCGTCGCTCTTCGGATCGCGGCAGATCGCGAGGCTCTGCAGGAGGGCCGCCTGGAACTCGGGGTCGGCCTTCATGATTCCGCTTCGCAGGGCGGCGCAGGCCTTGGGCGAGCCGATGCTTTGGAGCGTGGCGCGGGCGCGTTCGCGCAGGGCCGGATCGCCCAGGAGCGCGGCGATGGGCTTAACGTTGCCGTTGGGCGGCGTGACGATCGTAAGGAGATCGAGGCCGCGAATCTTTACGGCTTCGGGCTGTTGCGGAGCCACGAGGGTCGCAAAGAGCGCGGCGAGTTTCGCCTGCTCGACTTCACGTCCGGGGATGGTGGATTCGTTGGCGATGTCGGCGAGCACGTTGTAGGCCGTGCGCCAAATGGGTTGCTCTTCCTTCGAGAGGAGCGGCAGGATTTTTTCGGCCGCGGGATAACCTTCGCGCGGCAGGAACTGGCGTGCGTGCGCCTGTGCCGCGCCGTCCGGGCCGGCGAGGTCGCGCACCATATCGTCGAGGGTCACCGCGCCGGCCGTGGAGGACAGCAGGAGCAGACCCAGCATGAATCGCATGTACTTAGGCATGAATTGTTTTCCCTTTCGCCCGGCCTAGAGATGCCAGGGCGCGCGATAGGTGCGCGCCAGATAACGGTTCGCCTCGTCGTCGTTGATGAACTGCTCCGCGTCGCCGTCCCAGTTGAGCTTGCGGCGCGTCTTGAGGGCGACGCCGGCGAGCAGCACGGGCGCGGTGGAGCGCACGCCCTGTTCGATGTCGGCAACGGGACGGCGCCGCGTGCGGACGGCGTCGAAGAAATCGTTGTGGTGCTCGGGGCAGGCCCAGCTCCGTTCCGGCTCGCCGGTGACCATCGGGATGCCGATGTCGGGGATGACCTGGTACGAACCGCGGTCGACCAGCAACTGGCCCTTGGTTCCGTTGAACTTGATGCCGTAGCCGCGATTCTCCTGGTACTGAATGGAGTGGCGCTGTTCCCAGGTGACGTTGCAGCCGGGGTATTCGAAGATGGCTTCGATATTCTCGAAGTTCTCGCCGCCGGCGCCGCCGCGGAAGTTGCCGCCGGTAGCCTGGATGGTGAGGGGACGGTCCTGGCCGATGCCCCAATGGAGGATGTCCATGAGGTGGACGCCCCAGTTGGTGAGCTGTCCGCCGCGGGCGTAGTCGTGCCAGCCCATGAAGCCGAAGTGGCGTTCCTTCGAGTAGGGCACGTAAGGGGCGGGTCCGAGCCAGAGGTTCCAGTCGAGGCCTTCGGGCGGATTCTCCGGGTGCTCGCCGACGCCCCAGCGGTCGTTGACACCGATCCAGCAAGTGGCGGAGGTGACTTCGCCGATACCGCCGCCGCGAACGACGGCGATGGCTTGCTGGAAGATGGGCATGGAGCGCTGCTGCGTGCCGAGCTGGACCACGCGGCCGTAACGGCGCGCCGCTTCGACCATGGCGCGGCCTTCGGCGACGGTCGGGCAGGCGGGCTTCTCGACGTAGACGTCCTTGCCGGCTTCGCAGCCGAGGATGGTCAGGAGCGGATGCCAGTGGTCCGGTGTGGGGCAAAAGATGGCGTCGATGTCGTCGCGTTCGAGGACGCGGCGGAAGTCCTGGTAACCGTCGGGCTTCACGCCGGCGAGCTTCTCGTGCATCGCCTGTCCGGCTTCGTAGCGCGGCGTGAAGGGGTCGCAGATCGCGGCGACCGTGCAGTTCGGATTCACGGAGAGCGCTTCGAGGTGCCGCGTGCCCATGCCGCCGCAGCCCAAGAGCGCGATGCGAACTTTGTCGTTTGGTCCCACGAGCGAAGTGCGGCCCCATGCCGCGGGCGCGTGCGCGAGCGCGATGCCCGCCACGGCCGCTTTGCCGGCGCCCCGCAGGAATGCGCGGCGCGAAATATTTCCCTTGCCCACCGTATGCTCCTCCTAGTGTCTTCGACGTTTGATTTCGGGCCGAGCCCATCGCGTTAGTATCGCGCTCGGTTGATTGAAAAGCAATTCGGAAAACGGGAAAGCGGGGACAGTTTCCACTTTTGGGGTGGAGGTGCCTCCGCAGGCTTGGGTGATAGAGACGATGGGGGCGCTCCGTTGGGTCCGAGGCTGGGGCCAAGAGTGGAACAGTCCCCGTTTTCCTCGGGGGCGGAGGTTGGGGTACACTCGGGGCGGAGGGCAATGCTATGTCGCAGGGTAATTTGAACAGACGGCAGTTTCTGGGTTCGGTGGCGGCGGGCGCGGCGGGGACGATGCTGCTGGGGGCACGGGGCGCGGAGGTGAAGCGGCAGCCTAACCTTGTCTATGTGTTCGCGGACCAGTGGCGGGCTTCGGCGTCGGGCTATGCGGGCGATCCCAATGCGCAGACGCCCAACCTCGATTTGCTGGCGAAGCAGTCGGTTAATTTTACCCATGCGGTGTCGGGGTGTCCGGTGTGCACGCCGTATCGGGCGAGCCTGATGACGGGGCAGTACTGGACGACGCACGGGGTGTTTCTGAACGACGTGCCGCTGCGCGGGAATGCGATGACGTTTGCGGAGGCCCTTAACGAGGGCGGGTACGACACCGCGTACATCGGGAAGTGGCACCTGGACGGGCAGGGGCGTTCGGCCTATACGCCGCCGGAACGTCGCAAGGGGTTCAAGTTCTGGCGGGCGCTGGAGTGCTCGCACGATTACAACCATTCGGCGTATTACGCGGACACGGACGAGAAGCTGTATTGGGAAGGCTATGATGCGTTCGCGCAGACGGACGAGGCGATCCGGTACATGCGCGAGCAGAGCCGTAGTTGTCCGTTTGCGTTGTTCATGTCGTGGGGGTCGCCGCACGATCCGTACAACACGGCGCCGGAGGAATACCGGAAGCGGTTTGATCCTGCGAACATCGTGTTGCCGCCGAACGTGCCGAAGGAGCACGAGGAGGAGGCGCGCGAGGAACTGGCGGGGTATTACGCGCACATGGCGGCGCTGGACGATTGCCTGGGGCGGCTGTTGAAGTATCTGGAGGAGTCGAAGCTGGCGAACGACACGGTGTTCGTGTTTACGTCGGACCACGGGGATATGCTGCATTCGCAGGGCCAGCAGAAGAAGCAGCGGCCGTTTGACGAGTCGATCCGGGTTCCGTTTCTCATGCGGTATCCGACGGAATTCGGGTACAAGGGGCGTGAGAAGGAGTGGATGCTGAATACGCCGGATATCATGCCGACGGTGCTGGGGCTTTGCGGGGTGAAGATTCCGGATACGGTCGAGGGCGAGGATTTCTCGGTGCCGCTGCGGAAGTGGAAGCAGCCGGAAACGGACGCGGCGCTGATCATGTGCGTGGCGCCGTTCGGGCAGTTCACGCGGGCGCAGGGCGGGCGGGAGTATCGCGGGATTCGCACGAAGCGGTATACGTACGTGCGCGATTTGAATGGGCCGTGGTTGTTGTTCGACAACAAGAAGGACCCGCATCAGCTTGAGAATCTGTGCGGAAAGTCGGAGGTGCGGGACCTTCAGGCGAAGCTGGAGAAGAAACTTCAGGAGAAGCTGAAGGAACGGCACGACGATTTCCTGCCGGCGGAAGAGTACGTCAAGATGTGGGGCTATGCTGTGGACGAAACGGGGACGGTTCGGTATTCGAATTAGTGCCGGTTCGGTGAGGTAATGCGAGCCCCGGGCGGGTTTGGGGTGCGTGGGGAAATGCAAGAAGCTTCCCCCCCTACCCCCCCGCAGGCGGGGGGGAAAGTACTGCCGCCCCGCCGGAGGGATGAATTCTTTCCCCCCCGCCTGCGGGGGGGTATGGGGGGTATCACTTTGCGTTCTTTTAAGCATGAT
>JAVEWL010000589.1:0-3873 GCA_034004565.1 FCB group bacterium
ACTGCGCCTCCGGGTCCGCTAGAGTGTCCCGCTACACCACACGTGGAAACCTTTTGCCGTCCCATCAGGATTAAGAGCTCCGTGCCACCCTTGGTGGGTCGGCTCCTAACCGAATGGAGGAATCCTGTCCATGAGACTCAATGGGCGCGCAACCGCATGGAAAGGTATCGTTATCATCGTGACTGTCTTGCTGGCCGGTTCGGGGCTTTCGCCCGCCCACGCCGATTTGCGCGAATACGTGCAGCGGCCCGACGCTACCTTTGCGTTCAATTTGCAGAGCACGACGCCTTCGGGGCCGGTGACGCTGTACAACATCCGCCTCACGTCGCAGACCTGGCAGGGGATTACGTGGCAGCATTGGTTGACGGTGATCAAGCCCAAGGACGTTACCCATCCCGACAAGAGCCTGCTCTTCATTACGGGCGGCTCGAACACAGACCCTGAGCCGAAGCTCGACTCGGAGCGCATGGATACGTTCGCGGACATCGCCGTGAAATCGGGCTCGATCGTGTCGATACTGCGCCAGGTTCCGAACGAACCGCTGTTCGACGGCATGGTCGAGGACGAGATCATTTCCTACACCTTCGACAAGTACCTCAAGGGTGAGGGCGACGATTGGCCCTTGCTGTTCCCGATGGTCAAGAGCGCGGTCCGCGCGATGGACACGGTCCAGCAGTTCGCGAAGAACGAGTTCAAGCAGGATATCGGCGGGTTTGTCGTGACGGGCGCATCGAAGCGCGGGTGGACCAGTTGGCTCACCGGGGCCGCCGATCCGCGCGTTGTTGCGATCGCGCCGATGGTGATTGACGTTCTCAACATGCCCGCGCAGATGAAGCAGCAGATCAAGTCTTACGGCAAGTACAGCGAGGAGATCGAGGACTACAGCGAGCGCGACATTCAGGCCCGGCAGGACACGCCGGAAGGCAAGCGGCTGAACGAACAGGTTGATCCGTATGCGTTCCGCGAGAGCCTGACGATGCCGAAGCTCCTCTTGCTGGGGACCAACGATCCGTATTGGACGGTGGACGCGGCGAATTTGTACATCAACGATCTCAAGGGCGATACGTGGATTCACTACGAGCCCAACACGGGACACGACGTCGAAGCGGGCGGCGTGGCGGCGTTGCTGGCCTTCTACAGGGCGGTGCTGCAGGGCAAGACGCTGCCCAAGTGCTCCGCCGGTCTTTCGCCCGAAGGCGAGATAAGCATGACCTACGAGGGCAAGCCTCAGATTAACGTGTGGATGGCGCGGTCTATCACGCGCGATTTCCGGCCCGCGAAATGGGAGAAGCGCTCTTTGCAGGACATCGCGGGGGTCATCTCCGATGCGGGCTTCTCCGAACTGGGGTATACGGCCTTCTTCGTAGAATTCGTGTATACCGACGAGGCGGGCGAGACCTACAGCCTGAGCAGCCCGATGACGGTGTTGCCGAAGGACCAGTTCCCCTACGACGAGAAGGGAACGAAGATCGCGCGCTCGGAACCCCACGGTGAGCACGATCCGCCGGCAACGCCGCAATAGGACCGACTGCTTCTGAGTATTCATGGGGCGGCCTTCGGGCCGCCCTTTTCATTTTTCCGTAAGACTCTGGCCGAATGCCGGGTGGCACCTTCAAGCCGCGTGGCTTGTGGGTGTCTTCCTCCCTCTCCCCCTGGGAGAGGGAGGGGTGAGGGCTTCCGCACGGCTTCCGCTATTCCTCATACAACTTTTCCCAAAGTGATTGTAGACGCGATGAAGTGATTTCGAGCGCTGCCGCAATGACTGGGGGAAAGGTTGTCTTGGGAAGGAATAAAGATTTGCGGAAGCCCTCACCCCGCCCTCTCCCAGGGGGAGAGGGAGGAAGACACCCACAAGCCACGCGACTGCGTCACGCGGCTTGAAGGTGCCACCCGGACAAAACCTCTCCGGCATTCGGCTAAGGTGTTTCGTTTTTCCTGCTTCTCCCCTGCCGTGTGCTATAGTCGGCGGACCGTAAGCACGAAGGGAGAGAGCTATGCGCGCGTTGATCGTCTGGATGGCTGTATGCGTTTCGTTTTCGGCGTACGCCGTGGATTTCCACGTGGCTCCCGGGGGCCGTGACGGCAATCCCGGCACGGAGGCCGCGCCTTTCGCGACGCCCTCGGCTGCGCGGGATGCTGTTCGCGGGCTGAAGAGCGCCGGGGGGCTGCCTGAAGGCGGCGTAACGTTATGGCTGCACGAAGGGACATACACGCTGTCGCAGACCTTCGCGCTCGGGGCCGAGGACTCGGGCGAGGCGGGACGTCCCGTTGTCTACCGCGCGGCGGGTAATAAGGGAGTGATACTCTCCGGCGGGCTTGAGATTCCCGCGGGCGCGTGGGCGGGCGTCACGGACGCGGCCACTCTCGAACGCATGGATCCGGGCGCGCGGGAGACGGTCCGTTGCGCGAATCTGAAGACGCTCGGCATGACAGACTACCCTACGCTTCCGGATATCTTCGAAAGCGCTCCGGTGGCGCCCGAACTCTTCTTCAACGATGCGCGCATGACGCTGGCACGCTGGCCGAACGAAGGCTGGGCGGAGATTGAGAAGGTTATTGACAGCGGTCCGGCGCCCTGGCGCAATCACGAGTCCAACGACAAGGGCACGTTTGAATATGCGGGCGATCGGCCTTCGCGCTGGACAAAGGCGCCGGCCGTGTGGCTGCAAGGCTACTGGTGTTTCGACTGGTCCTGCGACACTATCAAGATTGGGCAACTGGATACGGCGCAGAAACGCATCACGTTCGCATCGCCGCACCACTACGGCATCGGCAGCGGCAACAAAGCCAAGCGGCGGTACTTTGCGCTGAACCTGCTGGAGGAACTGGACGCGCCGGGCGAGTATTACCTCGATGCGGCGGAAGGCATTCTCTATTTCTGGCCACCGGCGCCGCTGGAGGAGGTACGGGCCGTTGTGTCTGTATTGACGGAACCCGTTATTTCGCTTGACGACGTTTCGGACGTGACGTTGCGGGGACTGACCGTCGAGACGTGCGCGGGCACGGGTATTCGCGTGCGGGGTGGCCATGATGACGCGATTCTTGCGTGTCGCGTTCGCAACACGGGCCTGGATGGCATTTCGATTGAAGACGGCTGGTCCCACCGCGTGGAGGCCTGCGACGTTTACGACGTGGGCACGGCGGGTGTGTCGCTCCGGGGCGGCGACCGCAAAACGCTGACTCCCTCGAACCATGAAGCGATCAATAATCACATCTGGCGCGTGTCGCGGCGGCAGCGCACGCACGCATTTCCATTGCACGTGGGCGGGGTCGGAGTACGGGTCGCGCACAACCTTCTCAACGACGTTCCACACCAGGCTATCGGTCTCGGCGGCAACAATCACGTCATCGAGCTTAACGAGATTCACCATACCGGCATGGAGACCGACGATTCGGGCGCGTTCTACATGGGCCGAAACCCTTCCGAACGCGGCACGGTGATTCGCCACAACTTCTGGCACGACATCGGCAGCACGCTGTCTCACGGCAGCACGGCCGTGTACTTCGACGACGGCGCGGGCGGCCAGACGGTGTACGGCAACGTGTTTTACCGCGCGGCCTCGGGCAATTTCGGCGCGGTGTTCTTGCACGGCGGACACGATAACAATGTGGTCAACAACATTTTCGTGGAGTGCAAGAAGGCCATCGGTCACGTGCCCTGGAAAGACGAATCGTGGAGCCAGTGGTTATCGGAGCCGTTGTGGCAGGAGCGACTGCTGAAGGAAGTGGACATCACGCGGCCGCCGTATACGCAGCAGTATCCGGATTTGCTGGGCTATTTTGATTACACCGTACGTCCGCGCGTGAGTTATGCGGCGCGGAATGTGGTGGTGAAGTGCGGCGCGTTCGTCGACGGGAATTGGGTGGAGATCG
>JAVEWL010000590.1:0-3860 GCA_034004565.1 FCB group bacterium
GACCGCGCGGCGCGGGTCGGCGGTGGTTATGTCCTACGCGGCGCCGAACCTGCACAAGGCCGCCGCCGTGGTGTGCGAATGCCTGTTGCCGGTGCCCGGCGGCCGGTCGCTCGGGATGCGCAACCGGCAATTCCGCATCGTGCCAGAGGACGATCACTACGTGCTCGAAGTCTTGCCCTGGGCCGACCCCGGCCGGCCGTACTTCTTCCGCCTTAGCCTGGCGGACGTTGCCAGCCTGTACGACACAGCGGCCAAGGTGTTCGAGGGCATTGAGCGCGCCAACACCAACATCACGGGCGCGTAGCGTCCCGTGCATGTGCTGGTTGGAGACGGCCAGCACAGGAAGGAGCACGATGAAAAAACACGAATACGAACAAATGATTCTGGACGCAAAAAACGAAATAGCAGGGATGTGTATGGTGAAACTCGGGACTACGGCGCATGAAGCGATACGGGCTGCGAAAAGAGCGGAGCAAAACATACGAACGGCTTGCGGCCCATTAAACGATCTCGTTGAAGCGGCCAACGGAAAGGATCAGGCGCGATGAAATGCTTGAAATGCGGAAACGAGTTGACCACGGAAGACGCCCCGAACATCGCACAGTGCCGACGATGCGAACAGGCGAGCATTTCATCGTCGCCTGCATCCGCTGGTTCGGCCTTTTCTCGCGATGGGACAGAACGGCTGTGCATGGCTGTATACGGACGCCCGGCGGATCCCCGTGACTACATCGGCGGCGCAAACGCACAGATGCTTTATGACGCTGCCGACATGATCGAGGCGTTGAGGCCGAACGCCCCGGCTCAGGAACCGCGAGGACAAGACCATGACTGACGGCCAGAGTTCACGCGTGGAGACACGCGCGCCATTGCACTGAACGCGCGGCACGGGTGTTCTTGCGGGGCGACGGCGGAAGTAGTGCCCGAACACGTGTCGCAACTCGCTGGCGCGATTGAGAATGGACGCACCATCATAGGAGGAAGACGCTGCGGTAAAACGTGGGCGGCACGAATCGCGTTCGCAAAACCAGCGGTAAGACAGCTTCCTCCGAACGCCGAGCATCAGGAGCGGGTACTCCCATCGACTGAATGCGCCGGTTCGGCTCTGGGGATTGGACGATGAAACGAATCATCAGAGTGTTTCCGCGCAGGACGCGGGCAACCCCTATCGACGATCTTGCTGCCGTCGGGAGAATGCCTGAACTGTTCGACGAGGCCGACGAGGTGCATGTGTCCGTGGCGTTCACCTGGGACTTGCCAGCGGCAGAAATGCTGGCGCGCCAATGGTCTTGCGTCGCGCCCGTTCGGATCGGCGGGCCAGCAACGGGCGAACCAGGCGGCGACTTTGCGCCGGGCATGTATCTGCGGCCCGGCTATGTCATCACGTCGCGAGGTTGCCCGAACCGCTGCTGGTTCTGCTCGGTCTGGAAGCGGGAAGGCAACGAAGTCCGCGAGTTGCCAATCCGCGACGGATGGAATGTGCTGGACGACAATCTGCTGGCGTGTTCCGATGATCATATCCGGGCGGTATTTGCCATGCTGGAACGTCAACCAGAAGCCCCGCAGTTCACCGGGGGATTGGAAGCAAAACTACTGAAACCGTGGCACGCGGCGGCTTTGCGGGCGTTGCGCCCGAAACAACTGTTCTTCGCCTACGACACCGATGACGACCTTGAACCGCTCCGCGAAGCGGGACGGCTGATGCTGGCCGCTGGATTCACGACGGCCAGCCATGCGCTGCGCTGCTATGTCCTGTGCGGGTGGCCGAGTGACACCACGGAAGCCGCAGAACGGCGAATGCACGAGGCGATGGACGCCGGATTCACGCCAATGGCAATGGCATGGAGGGGGCAGGACGGCAAAAAGCCGGCTGAGTGGGCGAAGTTTCAGCGGGAATGGGCAAGGCCAGCGATTGTGCACGGAGGAAAGCGATGAAAATATTCGTTATTGGGGCAGTTAGGGGTGCAAGCGCTGAATGGCGCGAGCACATGGAGAAGCACGGTGCGAGGTGCGGGGCACCGCTTACCCCGGGCGGCGGAGTACATTGGCTGTGCTCGTGCTGCCGCAACGAGGACAAGTCCCGCGAGGCGGAAAATAGCCGGCACGGGCCTGCGAAAAACACAGGAGGATGGGCGGTGAGAGAGCAACGACCGGAATGCAGTGCGTGTAATCATTTGCCAGTGTGCCGGGACGACCTGCGGCAAAACATCGGCGGAACGTGTCCGCACTATGCGCCTGAGGCAGAAAGCGCGGTTGCGGCCCTGAGAGGGTTGCTGCCGAGAGGCGAAGATGACTATTACCCGGACTGTGCTACTCCCGAATTCCGGGCAGCCGTAGAACTGGCGCGCAGCGCTGTATGACGCACACAGACAGCAAACGGCCAGAGGATGCTATCATAGTCCTGCCGTTACCGCCGGCGTGCCTGTCGCCCAATCGCCCGCTGTGTTCACGCGGCGGACGAATGCGCAAGGCCGCCGCAGCCAAGCGCTATCGCCGATTGGCGCGAGAAGCGGCTACGGCGTTAGGCGTCGAATCTGGCCCGTGGAGCCGCGCAACCGTGCAGGCCACGTTCTACCACGCCCAGGCCCGCCGGCGCGATGACGTGAACCACCTGGCCATGCTGAAGCCGGCCTACGATGGAATTGTGGACGCCGGACTACTGGCGGACGACGACAGCGAGCATTTGACTACGCTCCCGGCGCGGTTCGCGCTGGACCGGGAATGTACGCGAGTTGAATTGCTCGTTACGCGAACATAAAAAAAGCCCCCGGCGATTGCGCGCCGGGGGCCGCCTTCCGTACTTAACTCAACAAGCCCGGTCAATGATCTTCATTACGGTGCGCCGGTTCCATTTCTCGCCTCTGGCGGCCTCGGGCATCTCTTGCCCCATTTGCCGGCAGATTGCCGCCACCGTCATGCCGCCTGCGGCCAGTGCCCGAATTCGGTCTATCGCCTGGCGCTCGATAGGCTCGGGCACCAACGTAGACGGGTCCGCAGCGTCCAGGCTCCAGCCGTAGGGCGCATATCTGCCCATGCGCCGCCCGTTACGCTGGTGCTGGTGCATCGCGTCTCTGGTCCGAGCAGCGATCTGCTTGCGCTCCAACTCCGCCACAGCGTCCATGATCTGCCGCACGAATACGACGGTGGGATCATTGGCGTCGCCGTCAATATCACCGCTGACCGCCACGATCCGGGCGCCGACTGCCGCGACGCGCCGTCGGGTAAGCTCGGCAATGAGCACATCCCTGGCCAGCCGGTCCCGCTTGTAGACCAGCAGGATGTCGCCGCGTTCGAGTGCCGCAATCGCCGCAGCGAGCCCCGGCCGGTCGGCGTCGCTGCCGCTGGCGTCCCGGTCCTCGAACGTGCCGGAGATTTCCCAGTCGGCGCGGGCCGCGAACTGCTCGCACTGCGCCGCCTGGACCTCGCACGACTCGCAGTCCTCGGCGTTCCGGCGCGGGCTGAATCTGGTGTAAATGATAGCACGCTCTTTCATGCTTCACCACCCGTCTTTATCTCAACACGAAACTCCGCCGCCGTCATTGGCCGACTGCCGCACTCGTACACGTCTCCACGCTGACGGAATGCCTGGAATCGCGGCGCCCCGGTCAGCGCGTTATGGTCGAACGGCTCACCCACGAGGAACGCGGCGCCGATGAACGCCGCCGGCGGTAAGCATTCGAGCATTTCCCAAAACCGTTCCCTGGTTGTCGGCTTCCACTCAATCGGCGTTCGCTGTTGAGCCGCCTTCCATTCGCAAAACTCGGTAACGGTCATTTCTTCGGCGTCTGGGTATTCTACCTGGCACTCGGACAGCGTCTCCCCATAGTACCAGGTCAGCCCCGTATCCGGGTGCAGCGTGT
>JAVEWL010000591.1:0-3860 GCA_034004565.1 FCB group bacterium
TCGCCCTACACGCCGCTGTTTCCGCCCCTGTGAATATAGGACGCGACCGCGCCTTCCGTCGCCGTCCGGCCGACGCGCTTCGCGGCGCTGGCCATGCCCTTTTCGCGCAGCCACACGACGGCCTTGTCGAAATCGCCGTCGTTCTCGACGAGCGCGCGCTTGCAATCCATCATCCCCGCGCCCGTGGCTTCGCGCAGGGCCGACACGTCTTTACTGGTAATCGCTGCCATGATTGAGAATCCTCCCTCTCTCTATTCCGCCGCCTGCTCGGTGGAGGCGGGGACATCGGCGGCCGTCTCGGTGGCTTCCGGCTCGGTTTCAAAAACGGCTTCCGGGGAATCCGCGGCGCCCGCGACCGGCACTTCGCGCTGGCGGCGCTGCATGTCGGCGGCGCTGCGGCCGTCCGCGCGCACCTTCTCCGCGTGGGTCTTGCCCTCGATCACCGCGTCCGCGATGATGCTGCAGAACAGGCCGACGGCGCGGATGGCGTCGTCGTTGCCGGGAATGGGGAGGGGGACCGAGTCCGGGTCGCTGTTCGTGTCGACCACGGCGATGCACGGGATATTCAAACGGCGCGCTTCGCGGATCGCGATGTGCTCTTTCTTCGCGTCGATGACGAACATGACGTCCGGAAGGTTCGACATCTTCTTGAGGCCGCGGAGGTTCTTATCGAGCTTGCCCGCTTCCTTGCGGAGCAGGGCGACTTCCTTCTTCGGAAGCTTTTCCATCGCGCCGGAGGTTTCCATTTCCTCGAGGCGGTGCAGCGAGCGCAGGCTGCTCTTGATGGTTTCCCAGTTGGTCAGCGTGCCGCCGAGCCAACGGCTGTTCACGTAGTGCATGCCGCAGCGATCCGCTTCCTGCGCGATCGGTTCCTGGGCCTGCTTCTTCGTGCCGACGAAAAGGACCGTGCCGCCGTTCGCGACCGCATTGCGGACGAACGCATGGGCCTTGTTCACCTGCTGGAGGGTTTTTTGAAGGTCGATGATGTAGATGCCGTTGCGCTGACCGAAGATGTAGCGGGCCATTTTCGGATTCCAACGACGAGTCTGGTGCCCGAAGTGAATACCCGCTTCGAGCAATTGCCGCATGGTGACAGCAGCCATGGATCTCTCCTCTTGGTTTATACCTCGGGGCTGCGCGGCCGATCCTGCGCGCTTAACGCGGCAGGACACCGTGACCGCTGTACAGGCACAAGCCTGCAAGCCCCTGTGGATTTGAAAGCGTGGAATATTAGCACACCCGCGAGGCGCGTCTCAAGCGGCCTGCACTCCGGCGTTAGCAGTGTGGGGCAGCCGCCCTCGGCTGCCAAAAAGGTGGTGAGCCGAGGGCGGCTGCCCCACACACCACAGGAGAATTACTCCGCGCTTGCGGCAATCCGGTCCTTGGCGAAAATCCGGATGCCGCGCCAGCGTTCGCCCTGGAAGCGCCAGAACAGGACGCCGCTCAGGCCAATGATGTAGGCCGTGGCGCCTATCCAGGCGCCGATGGCGCCGCCGTCAAACGTGAAGCCCAGGAGGAGGGCAAGGGGGAGGAAGCCGCCGTAGGCCGCCACGACGACCACTACGGCCATCCAGCGGGTGTCGCCGGCGCCTCGGAGCGCCCCCATGACGGCGATATTAATGGCGTCGAAGGCCTGGAACAGCGCAGCCAATATGAGGAGAGCGTGGCCAACCCGGACCACCTCGGCGGGCGGGTCGAAGAACAGGCGAATCAGGGACTGGCCGAAGATGGCCATGATCAGGCCAATAGTGACCATGTAAGCCATGCAGATCCGGATCGCGGTATAGGTGCGGGCTTTGGCCCGGGGAATATCGCCTTCGCCGATGTAGCGGCCTACGATCGGCGCGATGCCGTTGTGGATGCCAATGGCCGGCATGAAGGACACCTGCATGAAGTTGATGGCCACGTTGTGCGCCGCCAGGGCCACCTGGCCGAAACTCCCCACGATTACCATGGTGAACAGGGTCCAGTTAAAGATGTCCATGAAGGACGCCAGGCCGGCGCCCCAGCCAATCCTGACCAACTCGCCAATCTTTACCCAGTCCAGCGCAAAGCTTCGGCGGGTGTTGAACCGCAGGTCGAAGGGTTTCGACAGGAACACAACCTGCAGGAACAGCATCTGAATCGCCGTGCCTATGACCATGGCGGCGGCGGCGCCGGCGACGCCCCAGTTTGGCATACCCAAACGGCCGAAGATCAGGCCATACGCCAGGACGGCATTCACGATATTCCCGAGGATGCCGGCAATCGCGGGCAGGCCGGGACGCCCGACGGCCTGGAAGAACGAGGTCAGCACAATCATCCACGCGAACGGCACGAAGCCGAGCAGACGTACCTTGAAGTAGACGATCTCGAGTTGGGTGACCTCCGGGGAATGCGGAAGAAGGTTGAACAGGGGCGCGGTCAAGGGCCAGAGCACCAGGGCCAGGAGCCCTGAGAGCAGGGACAGGTAGATGCCCTGCCAGGCGTAGGGACCGCAGGCCGCCGCGTCGCCGCGGCCCAGGCTCTGGGCCACGAAGGTCGACACGCAGCCCAGTGCGCCCAGCACGAGGGTCATGGCGGTATAGGCGCACAGGCCGGCCGGACCCACGGCGGCCAGGGCGTCCAGCCCGAGCCGGGCCACGAAGATCTGGTCCACGAAGGCCATGACGGTTATCGAGAGCGACCCCAGAATGATGGGGTACGACATGCCCAGGACTTCTTTGAGGCCGGCCCAGCGGGGTTCTGTCAGTTGCGTGGTGGTCATGATTCAGATGCATTCCATTGCCTGAGTGAAACGCCGAAGAGTACCACATAGCCCACGGCCATGCATACCGAGAATTGAAGCTTCAGGGACGCCGCGCGAACTTGGGAATATGGCGACAGGGGAGAGGTGAAGGCAGTCCGTGAATGGCTGAAATTGACCCGGGCTGACATCTTCCCTGGAGTGTTTCTTTCCTGTTTCACATCATTCCTTCGTTGAAGCTTTTCAGGCGCGCCCGCAGCGTGCCTGAATGAAGCGTCGAGACACCGGGAACTCGCGGCATTCAAAGTGGAGCGGGAAAGCTCCTGACAAAACTGATTGTCATTTTGACTAAGTACTGAAAATCCATGCCTTTGTTGTAAATTGAATACCTGTATGAGGTGCGTAAGATATTTATGTGTAGATGCTTAATGTATTCACTTTACATCCTATCTTAGGTGGATATATGACATACAGCCAAAGGTCTGGTGCAATGCAGAGGCTTGGGCGGCGCTGGGTGGCCTTGGTGGACTACAGGAATCACTGCGGCCAATGTTAACATAATGTTTATTATCGGACATTATGCTGCGGGGTGGATCTGCGGGGGTAAGGCAAGCGATGGACGGTTTGGACGTGATGGACGGCATGGACAAGGCGAAACGACGCCCTGCTTGAAGTGCTGCTGACTAACGCATTCCTTGTGATGTCTCAGGCGGAGATGTGGAAGTCGCGGAGGAGGCTGCGGAGGGCTTCGGTAAGCTTCTTAAGGGTGCGGAGGAGGTCGGCCTGTTGGGTCTCGGAGCGTTCCCGTTCGGCGCGGGCTTCTTCGGCGAATGCGAGGGCGGTGAGCAGGGCGTAGGCCTGGGTGTCGATGCGGCCGCTCTCGTCCTCGAGTTCCTTCATGCGGCGGTTGACCTTGCGGATGAGGTCGTCGGTAGTGGCCTCGTCGACGTATATGGGGACGGGGAGGGTAATCCCCCCCACCTTCTTTTTGAGGGTAAAATGCTTCACGGCCGGAACTCGGTCATGAGGGCGCGGGTATGTCCGATGAGGCGTTTCAGGCCGTCCCGGAGTTCCTCACGGCGGGCGCGAAGGCGTTCGTGTTCGGCGGCGAGTTCGTCGTAGTCCTTCCCCATGC
>JAVEWL010000592.1:0-3859 GCA_034004565.1 FCB group bacterium
GAGTGATTTAATTAAGGGGACAAATTCAGGGGACACAATACTTAGTTATGCTTTAGCTCACTTCATAGTCACATACTTGCGAATTAAGTATTGTGTCCCCCTAATACCCTCACTCGCATAGTAGGTTCGGGCGTGCTGCATGTAGAGCTCGAGGGCTTCCGCTACGGTGATGTCCTTGGGTTGCTTGTCAAGGGGGTGTCAAGCCCCGTCGCCGCTAATTGGGCAAGCAAGGCATGATACTTCTGACCGGCCTCGGGGGTTCCGAATTGGCCCAGGTAGTGGAATTTCCCCTTGATGCGCACATAGGCGCGGCCGTCGGGGTGTTGGCATAGCTTCGGGGTGCGGTAGGTGCCTTCTTGTGGCATTGGTACGGCCTCCAGGTCGAGAAAAGTGTCATCTGACACTTTTCGTTTCCTTGGTTACGGCCGCACCGCAGGGCGGGTATCAGGTCCATAAGTCCCTGATTCGGCTAAGTTTACGCTAAACTTAAAAATGGTCGGGGCGACTGGATTTGAACCAGCGACCCCCAGTCCCCCAGACTGGTGCGCTAACCGGGCTGCGCTACGCCCCGACTCAAGAAAAGGCGTTGGTGCTAATCGTCATCGAGGAGTGCGAGCAGTGCCCGGGCCTCGGTTTCGATCTTCTCGATCAGATCGATCGTTTCCTGGCGCGTTGCGGGCCGGCCTTCGCCGCGCAGTTCCTGTGCGAGGCGCCGTTTGGCGCCCTCGGTCGTCATTTTTTCCTGACGAAGGAGCTGCTTGATCCGCCGGACCACTTCGACGTCTTCGGCCGTGTAGTACCGGTGGTTCGCCCGGTCGCGCCGGGGTTTCAACTGTGGAAAGCGGGCCTCCCACTGCCTGAGCATGTGGACGGGAATCCCGGTCATTTCACTGACCTCGGCTATTCCCAAGCGCCTGCTTTCAAGGGTTGCCATGATAACGCATTCCTCGCCGCGATTGCAAATTAATGTATTCCGACAGTGCGTTGATTCCGATGAAACAACGCGCCGCCTTCGTATGCCTTGCTCATTATACCCGATGCGCCGGGCGCGTTCAGCCGGAATCCTTTGGCGTGGGATTATGCGGTAATTCAACAGCGGATCGCATATGGCATCCGCGCGGCAAGCGTGAAAAAGCGGGTCCGGCGCAGTGCGCCAGACCCGCCGGTTTCCGCTGGATAGCCGCTAGTAAACGGTTGTAATGGTTGTGGTAAGGTCCGCCTGGGCGTAACTGCTGCTCAGGGTGACGGTGCCCGGGGTGGTCGTCGAAATGCTGGTGTTCCAGCTCGACAGGACCTTGTTGTCGCCGAAGATGTTCTCGTAGATGGAATAGAACTGGGCATGGTAGTCCAGTTCTTCGATGAGGAAGCTGACGTTCAACTGCGTCTCGCCCGCGGGCACGATCTGGTCGAAAACGACCGTATTCGGATACTTGGTGGCGTTCTTCGCGATGCTGATGAGCGGCATGACGCCGTCCGAATAGCGAATGTCGGTCATCGGGTTGGTGACGCCGTACAAGGTGGCGGCCCTGGGCGAGGCGGCGGTGAAGCCGAATACCCATTCGCCGTTGCCCTGGATCCAGCTATCGCCGGTGCTCAGCGCCTTTACGCGCGAGACCTTGATGGTGACGCGCTTGTTGTTCTGCGAGGCGGCGCCCAGGCCGGCCCACATTCCGGTCTCGTCGACGATGTCGGAATGCTCGCAGTGCTGATAGCTGATGCCCGGCATCTGGAGCGTGCCGTTGGTGGCGGCGTGCAGCGCGGCGGTGGTCGTGTAGCCGGCGAAGTATTCGTCGGTGACCATGTTGGTGCTGTCGTTGGCGTTGTTGTTGAGCGCGGTCAGGTAGCCGTCGGTATCGTCGGTCGCGATGAAGTTGGTGATGATCATCGGGCCGTAGTAGGCCGAGTTCATGGTCGTATTGGCCGAAACGTTGGCCGAAATCCAGTTGTAGTCCATGTAGTCAATATCGGGCGAGTCGATGCCGAAAAGGCTCGCCAGCCAGCTCGGCGCGTTGGTGGCGGCCCAGTTGCCGCGGACCACGCCGACGATGGTGTTCCAGCGGGCAATCTTGCCGTCGCTGCACAGGTTGCACAGGTTATGCTCGATCATGTAGCGGGTCACGTCGGCGCCGAAGCTGCCGGCGACCACGTTGACCGCCGTCGCGCCGGGAGCGCGGTTCAGGCAATGCTTGATGTACTTCGCCATGCGCAGGGCATAGCGCGGCAGTACGGCCGGGGCCGCATTGTCTTCCGCGATGTCCGTGCTCGTGTACCAAGCCGGCGCGGTATCGCCGTAGTAGCTGCTGCCGGCGACGTGGTTGGGCGCCGTCGGATTGGTCTGCCAGGTCGGCAGGCCCAGGGTGTTGGCGATGGTGTTCACATCGTCCAGCACGCCGGAGTCGGTCTCATCCGTCCCGAACACGCCCGTGCGAAGATAGCCGTCGGGATCGAAGCCGTGAACGAGAACGATGATGGTCGTGCTGGGATCGTAGCTTACCGCGTGGGCCACAGGCGACGCCAGCGAAAAGACGGCCGCCGCCGCAAATAAGAGCATGGTTCCCAGGTGTAACTTCTTGCTACGTGTTGCGCTCCCCATAGCTGCTCCCTTTCGTCAAGTTGGTTTCACAAGGATCCAAGCCGATAAGCAATGGGCACGCACCCATTGTTCCATTAAGCTTAAACCTACTATCTATTTATGTCAATCACGCCTATTACAGGATTGATGACAATAGTTTATCCGCCGGATCTCATGTGCCTGCATGGGGATATCTTCCGATGCGGAGGCGCCCCCCGAGGAGGCGCGCCGAAGAATACGCATTTTCTTTTTGCGCGTGATCCGCATGGCGGCCCGCATTGAATGGGGGGAGCCTCCCTTACCTTGCCAGGCCCCGGCCATGCCTGCTATGCACGACGACCGCTTACAGACGGAGCTCCAGGGTGTGGTTGAAGGCGGCTCGAATGAGCCATGAAACGCTGACCTTGCCGAGTGCGCCCGAACATGCCTCGACATTCTCGATATGGCGGGCACGGGGACGGCAATGGGTGGGAAATGCGGGACGGAGGCTCTCCATGCGTGTCACACGTAAAGGGCCGGGCCCCGCAAGACTGCGGAGCCCGGCCCACCAGAAGAGGTGCTTTGTCGATTAGTATACGGCTTTGATCGCCACGCTGAAGGTCGCCGAGTAGTTGCTGTTGCTGACCGTGAAGGTCGAGGTGCTGCCCGTCAGGACCGCCGAGGTCGCGCCCATGTTCTTCGTCGAGCCGATTTCGTACTCGTCGTAGAACTTGTTGAACCAGTCGATTTCCTGCGCGCTGAACGCGAAGTTGAGCTGGCTTTCGCCCGGCGGAATGATCATGTCGTACACGACCCAGTTCGGGTAGCGCGTCTGGCCCTTCTTGAGTTCGAGCTTGATGGACACGCCGTCGTTGCCGTTCAGTTCGCACATCGGCACCGTGACGCCCCACAGCGTGTTCGCCATCGGGGAGGTCGTGTTGGCCGAGAAGATCCATTCGCTGTCGCCGAACAGGTCGCCGTTGACCTTCGCATAGAAGCTGGTCATCGTGATGGTGACGCGGATGTTGTTTTCCGCGGCGGATACGACGCCGGCCCACATGCCGGGGTGGTCGACGATGCCCGTGTGCACGGTCGGATAGTAGGCCAGGCCCGGCATCTGCAAGGTGCCGTCGGTGGCGGCGTGCAGGGCGGCGGTGGTCGTGTAGCCGCTGAACTTGCAGTCGCTGACGTTATTGGTTCCATCGTTGGGCTGGTTGCACAGGGCGGTGATGTAGCCGTCGCCATCGGCGGTGGCCACGAACTGGTTGATGATGATCGGGCCGAAGTAGGCCGAGTTCATCGTCGTGT
>JAVEWL010000031.1:0-18408 GCA_034004565.1 FCB group bacterium
CCCATTCCGCGCTGACGGGCATCTCCCTGAACCTGTACGGGCGCCCCTCCTCCAAGGCGAGCCGGTATCTGTGGCGCCCCTCCACCACCTGGCCCTTCCAAGTACGGATCTCATTCGAGCGCTGCAGATCTTTGCGGATCGTTGGCTTGGCAGCCTCCCACTCCTCGTCCCCCATGGGCGGGAACAGTTGAGCTATGGGGTGGAGCGGCAAGACCTCCTCGGATGCCTTCGTGTCCTCTGGATCGGCCAACCCCAGGCCGGTTATTGGGCCGTCTACGCCGGGCTCGTAGAAGCCCTTCGGGACTATGCGGTGAGGTTGGCTCATAACGCCCCCGTGAAAGCGCCCGCGGTATCCAGTTTCTGGAGGTCATCCGGGCCGATGGCGTCACGCCTCGTTAGGCCATCAGGATCAACGTGGTGCTGGCCGGAGGCGTAGTTGAGGGTAGGCAGGGTGAGCATCGTTTGTTCTCGTTGTTGTGGATGCGGCTGGGGGTGGGGTTAGCGGCGGCGGAGTTGCCCTCGGCGGTACGCTGGTAGCTGTGAGTCGACAACCGTCCCGACCACCCTGAAGCGTCCGCTGAGGTTGTCGTAGGGGAAGGGGCCGTACTTCGGATCAGGGTTCAGGGCGCGCAGGGCGGGGCCTGCTTGCTCGGCGCCTTCCAGGCGCATCCAGACCATTTGCTTGAGTGTGCTGCCTCCATCCTCGTTATCCGAGACGACCACGAAGTCCCCCACGTGCGGGGTCAGGTTCGGGTCGACGAGCACCCGAGACCCGTGGGGGAAGTGGTACTCCTCGTCGTGGTTCGTCATGGAGTCCCCCCGCACCGTCATGGCGAACGGCTGAACGGCGTCAGGGCGGTCGGCGACCGGGACGTGTACGTCGCTCTCGAACGTGCCAACAGGCTCGGGGTCGTGCTGCGCCCCCTGCACAAACATGCCCGCCTGCACCGCCTCATAGAGTGGGTACGAAAACTGCCCGGATGGCAGGGTTCCGCCCTGGGGCCTGCCTGACTGGTGGTGGGGCGGCAAGTAGTGCGCCAGCCCGTCCGCCCGAATGCGGCGCAGGTCGGCGTAGATGCTGGCCTTGGGTACACCAGTGCGCAGCGATGCCTCGGCCACCGTGAGGTAGCGCCCGCCTGGCTGCGGCACCAGCAACATCTGAATGACCTCTTTTTTCAACCTCGCGGCGCCGTCTTGGCGGGCGTTGTCGCCCGTGGTCGGGAGGTTGGCGGTGGAGTTGGGGTTGGGGGCTCTTTTCATGCCCGGTATTTTACCCAGTCTTGGGTAGGTCGTCAACTAGTGTAGGGAAAAGTTTGAAATTTGTGGGGCGGCGGAGAAGCGATCTGGGGTGCCCGCGCGCAACCCTACTTGATAAAGCCCTATACGTCAATAGAATTTCTATAAACATATTCCCTACACAATAGAAACAATTATATTGAACGCGCCCTATAAACGCCCTACACTTAAAAACGTCGTCAATGGCACTAAGCGATAAACCTTCAACCTGTGCCACTAAGGAACAACGCTATGTCCACCATGAAAGCCACTATCGCCCGCACCGAGGCCGCAGCTCTCGACATCCTTACCCTGAAAGGCGCCGAGCTGCGCCACGCCGGGTTCTGTGCGGCCGTGCTACCGCTGGCCGTGCGCACCTACAAGCACGGAAGCGACCGTGAACAATGGTCCGGCAAGGGTAGCGCCGCGCGCCCGCTGCGCGGCCCTTGGGCCGTAGCATTTGCCTTGAACGACAAGGGCCGCCCGAACAGTACCGCGGCCGCCCGCGCTTTCCGGGCCGTGGCAGACATGCTCACGGCCGAGTTTTCGACCAAGCGCGACACGTCCGATGAAGGCGTTGAATTGTTCTTGGCCGCCGCAGAAACACTAGTGGCCGGCATTCTGGCCCCTGCCCGCACCGCACCTACTGCTGACGAACAAACAGAGCGCGAGGCTAGGGCGGCCGCGAAAAAAATCGAGAGCGCTATCCGCAACATTCAGGACGCGGCCGCCGTGCTGACCGGCGAACAGGCCGATGCGCTCCGCGCAGTGCTGGCGGCCCATGCCGCCGCAAGCGCCGCCACGGCACCCGCGCCCGCCACGGCCGCACGCGCCACGGCCAAGGCCGCACGCGCCACGGCCGCCTGACCCGGCCCGACACGCGCCACGTGGCGCGTGTCCCTGAATAAGTGCTATCGCTTCGATAGCACTTATTCAGGGAACCGGCATCGACCGACCCCCGGCACCGCGCGGAAGCGCGACAGGTGGCCTTGAATCACGCTCGCGCAGGAAACCCCTGCGCGCAGCCTGATTCAACGCTGCGCCCGGTCATTAAAAATCTGAGCCATAGGCCTTACCGCAAAACGTGGAAATGCCTGAATGCACGCATAGCGCGCCCACGATAACGCTATCCACGCAAGATAGTTAGTGCGCGCGCCATTGCCTGAATTCACGCATGGAAACGCGAGCCAGCGGCCTATGGTGTTGAGCGCAGCATGAATATGCTGCAACCCTGCAATTGGTGCGCTGACATACCCTGAAAGCGCGCCACGGAAGCTACCCTGCGCAACCGTCGACTCTACCGGCGCGCGTGCAGCGCTGCACATGCCGCGAACATGTGCAGCATGGAAAGTGCCGTGGTGCGCCGTGATCGGTCCCTGACAACATCGAAAGCAGGGAGCGCCATGCATCGGCGCTGCCTACACGGCGCAACGTCAACGGCGTTGTAGTGTAGGTTGATTGCGCAAGGCCAGCGACTGAAAACAAGCGCGCTGCACCTGCGCATGGTGACTAGTAGTCCCAGCGACAAACGCCAGCCAGCGATGGCTGGACTACCCTAAAGGTAGGTTCCGTTTTGTCTCATTTCCCCCAATTCAACCCCTCTCCGGGGTATCGCCTAGCAAGCGAGCCCCCGGCGTGCCAGTGAAACGGGTTCTGGTGAGATTCTCGGTAAAACGCTCGGATAGGCGGCCAGCAAATAAACAATAGATGCGGCTAGCGTGCGGCAGATTGCACGACGGGTAACAGCCAGGCCCGGAATAACTGGACGGCCCCTGCACGCCAGGGGCCACCCTGCAACATCGTCACGGACGGTTTTGCAGGGTGGCCATGTGCCGCCTGGCCCAAATCGGGCCATCCTCGGCCCGCTTTGGGCCATGATTTAGTAACCGGCCCGCTTTGGGCCATGATTTAGTAACCGGCCCGCTTTGGGCCACCGTTCTAGGAGTCCTCGTGATTGAATGGATTCTCACGTTTGCGGCCAGCCTCGTGCTGGCCCTGGCGGCAGTGATGCTGCCGCTTTATCTGGTCGGGGCGCTGTGACGCCCCGCCGCGACTGCCACGGCCTGTTTCTGGCCGTGGTCTGCTGCTGGGTGGCCGTTCTGGCCATCCTGTAATTTTCGCCCGGCCCAGGTATCAAACCTCGGGCCGATTTTCAACCTCGAACGGAGGGAACGATGGCCGACTACAAGGACGCGGCCGCCACCCAGCACGCGGAAATACTGCACCGCGTGCTGGAAAAGCTGCGGTACGGCGGTCTGCCGTACCGCAAGCGGCGGGAACTGTCCGCCGCTATCCGGTCCATGCCGGATGGCGCGGAAGCGCCGCGAGCCATGAATACGTGGCTCGCGGCCAACCAGCAGCGCGTGGAGCGCCTGCTGTCTGCCTGACCTTTGTGTCGGGTGCAGGGTCCGACCCTGCAAAACCCATGCGGCCCCGGGTCAAACCGAGGGCCGTTTTTCGTTTCAAACTCAGGAGGATCGCATGATCCATGCAGCATTCATCGTAGCCCCTGCAGGCCGCGACAACCTCATCGCGGCCACCACGCGGGCCGCAGACCGGAACGAGGCAGGTCGCATTGGCCTGCCCGGCGGCAAGGTCGATCCGGGCGAGTCCGCCCGAGACGCCGCCATCCGTGAGGCCGCGGAGGAGGGGTGGGCCGTTTATGGAGTCGAGGCCGAGCCCTATCATGTGGCCGAGGTCGAGGGCCGCATGGTGGCCTGGTTCCTGGCCGATATGGCCATCGCCAGGGAGGAATTCCCTGAGCAGGGGCGCATCGAGCCGATTGCCGCGACCTGGTACCAGGTAGCCGCCTCCGGCTATGGCAACGACGCGGCCATGGCCGCGGTTCCGGCCGGCTTCATCGCCCATGTGGGCGCTGCAGGGACGTGCTGGGACGAGGAGCGGGCGTGACCGCCCGCGCTTAATTGAAAGGAATCACACATGATCTTGAACCTGACCCAACACCAACCCTCGGCCGAACAGCAGGTCGAGGGTGTGGTGGACCTGCCCGCCGCTGAGCGGGCGATTCTCATCAAACTGCTGACGTTCGACGCCCTGCCAGGGCGCGGCGAGATCCTCGCTCGTGCCCACGACATCGCCGAGCTGGCCTGCCAAAACGGGCTGGGCGGCGACGGCGACGACCCGCACCCGCAGCGGGCCATGATCGGCGGCGCGCCCTATCTCATGGGTGTGCTCGAGGACGAGCTCCGGGCGCGGGGGATTGCGCCCGTCTACGCATTCACCCGTCGGGAGACGGTGGAGCAGGTGGACGGCAGCGTGCGCAAGGTGGCGATATTTCGGCACGCGGGGTGGGTGGAGGCTCGACCCTGCAACGCCGACGCCGACGCCGCCCGATCCGTCCACCCTGCAACGCCACCAATGTTGCAGGGTCAAGCTGCGCCCGATTACTGACCCGTCGGTCAGTAACGACCCAAAATTTGCTGCGCGCGGTGGATTTTTTCGAGAATTCGTCGTGTTTTCGCAACATTTCCGCCCGATTTCAAGCCAAAGCGTTGGTTGAAAACAACGTTTTGGCTTGGCATTGGGCCAAGAAGTCGGCGCGCTTTGCGCCATCAAGGAGTGAAAATGTTTGGATTCGACCTGGCGCAAGTGCGCCATACCCTGCACCGCCATGCCCGAAACCATGCACGGCTGCGAGCCAAAGTGTTCGGCGCCGAGCTGCCGACGGTGGAAACGCCGAGCGGACGCGCCGCAATCGTGCGCGATCTGCAGTGGGCAAACGCTCTTGGGCTCGAAGTCCGGCCCATTTCCGAGCTCAAGACTGAAACGTCTTGACACACTTAGCGCGCACTAACATTTCCTGCGGCGGTTTTGCAGGTTGTGAGTGCGCGCTGACTTTTTGACCGGCGCGGCGGCGGTTTTGCAGGTGGTGATGCAGGATTGTGACAATCCGGGCCAAAAGTCTGCACCTAACCCTGCAAAATTGTGATTTTTCGACCCCCAAACTATGGGAATTGTGAATTTTCAATTTCTGTAGACCTCGGCTTGAAAAACCGCACCTCAAAATTTTTTCTCTCGACCTTCAAAAAGCGCGAGGTGCGGTTTTTCAAGCCGAGGTGTTTTCCGGGGGCCGGAAGCGCGTTTGTGAGAATTCCGACCCAAAACTCAGTAACCGTATGCAACAAGACCCTCCACCCTTCACCCCTGCCGAACGGGCCGAAATGGATCGGCTGTACGACCTCGCCGTTCAAGATATGCGCCTGTGGCGCGCCCTGTCCGCCGCGCTGAGCCACGAAGCCGCCTACCCCGCCCTGCGCACCCTGCAGTCTGGCCCGAAATTCCTCCGGGAAATCTTGGAGGCGGTACATCTCTACCTGCCCGACGTCCTGCCCGACAGCCTCCGCAGGTACGTCCTGCCCGCCCTGCACCAGTGTGGCCTGGTGGCGCGCGAGCCCCAGGCCCAGGGCCGGCCTTTCAGGTGGTATCTGCAGCCGCCTGCCGCGGCCGTCCTGGACCTGCTGTACGGCCCGGTGTTCGATCATGTGAAGCAGTGTGCTCCGGGCCTGATGCTGCCCATGACCGACCCCGACGACCCTGCACCGCCCCCGGTGGACTGGTCGGCCCACCTGCCGCCCTGCTGGCCGACCGACACCGCGACCGTCACCGCGACCGTCACCGCGACCGACACCGCGACCGTCACCTGAACCCGCGCCTCAACCCCCGCCCGCTTTGGGCTTCAACTTTAGGAGTGAACCGTGAAACAGCCGAACATCGACCCGACGACCGGGATCGCCTACGGGTACATCAGTGCCGCCGCCTTGGACGCCGACGTCGTCCACCAGCTCCTGTACGGGTTTCAGGCCCGCGACCTGTCCTGCGCCGAGGCCGAGGCGCGGGCGATGGAGGAGGCGGAGACCCGCGCCTCCGAAATCGGCGTAGCCCCGGTGGACTACGACTGGTGGGTCGAGCGCGAGGTCGAGCACGCCATGGGGGACTACTCCTGCGACGAGCCCACTATCGAGGGAGTCCTGGACGGGTTGACCTACTCCGCGTCCTGGCTGGGCGGCGCCTTGCACTTCTTCATCCTGGCCTCGCCCCATGTGACCGACGACGCAGGGCGCGCTTCACCCTGCGTACCCAACGCCGGAATCCTTGACGCGATGGGCGGTGGAGTCCGCGCCTACGACGTGCCGAGCGATTGGCGCTCGGCGGATACCTGACCCAACCCTGCATCAGCCTCCGCCCGCTTTGGGCGACCAATTTAGGAGAAACCATGAACCCGATTCACCATGCCCGGAAACAGGCCATGCCCATCGAGCCCCTGCCGGAATCCGTGCCGGAGCCCCGATGCGACCGAATCCAGAACCTGCTGGCCCAGGTGCCCGGAGCCTGGAAGCGCTCCGGCCTGTACCTCCCCGATGCCCAGGGCTATGTGTGGTGCCTGTGCCTTGACTTGAGCGAGGAGCCCCGCGTGATCTTCCGGCGCGAGGGGGACACTCCTGCACCATTCACCGTGACGGTGCTCTGGAACGTGCAGGCCAAGCCCTGCCCCGAGCTGATCCGGTCCTTCGAGAAGCGCTTGCGTCAAGCGCCCTACTTGATGGGGGTTTCGGCATGAAGCGCCACTACTTTGCCCTGTACGACTCCGGCGATCTCAGGCACCTGGGCGTGTTCGAGTCCATGAGCGACGCCTACGCCGCCGCGGAGGACGACGTGATTCACGTCTACACCGACGCGGGGTTGCGCGACCTGCAACACCAGATTGATTGGGAGCTGGAGCGCGCGATCAAGTACCAGTGCCGTGTGTCCGTGGCCCTGTACACGCCGGAGTCCATCGAGGCGGGGGAGCCGCCGATCACCGAGACCCTGCACCAGGATGAGTACGATTGTGACGAGCTGCGGGGCTTGGCGATTCGCTACGGGATCTTCCACTTCGAGAATCCTTGGTGGGAGTCCGCGCCCGACGAGAACTTTCAGGACGGCTCGCACAAGATCTACCGCCTGCATCTCCAGGCGGTAGATGGGCGCCTGCCTAGCCTGGCGGATTACCGGCGCGTGACCGAGATCCTCAACAGATGAAACCTGGCCCGCTTTGGGCCTCGATTTAGGAGTGAAACATGACGGAAGTTGAGACCCCGACGACGGAAGAAGTCGTCATCGGCATGCTGGCCGAGAACACCGGGCGCCATTTCCTTGATTCTGGCGGCGCTTATGGTCGGAACTGGGAGCGGAATCAGGGCCGGGACTTCAGGAAGGACCTCTCCTGCTTTTATAGCTTCAGCGTGTACGGCTCGAAGCTGGGGGTGGACGCCAGCATCAGCTTGTATCGTTGGGTGGTCCACAACCTCGAATACGACCCGGAGATGCAGGCCAGGCTCGACCTGTACGCCGAGGACCGCCCGGACGCCAGCGCCTACGAGTTGGCGGAGGGGTTCGCTGACGAGGAGCAGCAGCGCCACAACTATGAGTGGGTCGTCGATGCGGAGGGCTTCCCCAGGGGGATCAACACCTACAACGACCCCGATACATGGGGTCTCAGCCAGGTGATCCAGTTCCAGGAGGTTGCAGCGGAGGGAAGTTACTGCGCCACCCACCTGATCCTGCAAGTCCACGGCGGTTGCGACGTGCGGGGCGGCTACACCATGCCCAAGTGCTTTCGCATCCGGTCGGGTGGAGACTGCGAGTGGATCGAGACTGCCCAGACCTCGACGGTGTGGGCGGGCGATTGGTGGTGGGAGTACGAGGGTAGCTGGCTGGGCCGCATCAAGTCTTGGTGCGGCGAAGGCCAAGAGGTTCCGCCGTCGCTGCCGGATTCGATCTTCAAGCTCACCGCTGTGGATACGTCGCTCGACGAGGAGATCGACCCCGATATTCTGGACGACTGGCACATCGAAGTGCCAGACCCCAAGACGGCGCTGCTTGTGGCGCCTCGCGGCTACACCAATGACGACGACGACGTCGGCCCGTGGCCGATCAGCATCGGCAACAGCTATCTGTAACCGCCCGCTTTGGGCCTCGATTTAGGAGTGAAACATGGAACCCGTTTGGCAAGAGGAGTTCGACTACGGCATCGTGGCCAAGGTCGAGTATTCGGACTTCGCGCTCAACCCGCGCAAGGAGTACAGCAACTTGGCGACGATGGTGTGCTGGCACGGTCGCTACGACCTGGGCGACGAGCAGCCTCGCTGCGACCCCGACGAGTTCGTCTACCAGTTGGCGAGCGAGTCCGGGGACGAGTTGCTGGATTGGCTGGGGTCGGTGGGTAGCTGGTACGACGTGGGCGAGGTGACCCTGCAAGACCTTCAGGATGATGTGCGGCGGTTGATCCACAACGCGCGGAATCGGTACTACAGCGCGGAGCAATTCTTCCGCGAGGACTGGCCGATGTATCGCCTGGCGCAGAAGGTTTTGCGGGGCAAGACCGTGGCGGAGTACGCCCACGAAGTGTTCGAGCGGAGCTACTTCTCCCTCCCGCTGTACCTCTATGACCACGGCGGGATCACCATGTCCACGGGGCGTTTCTCCTGTCCGTGGGATTCCGGCCAGGTGGGGTTCATCTACATCTCGAAGGAGAAGGCGGCCAAGATGTGGTCGGGCCTGGAGGGAGAGGAGCTCGCCAAGGCGGCCTACGCCTGCATGGAGGCCGAGGTCGAGGAGTACGACCACTACCTGACGGGGCAGGTCTACGGGTACGTGGTCGAGGACGCCTCGGGCGAGGTGCTGGACTCGTGCGACGGATACCTGGGCGACTCGGGCTATGTCGAGGCCGAGGCGCGGCGCGCGGCGGAGCACTACGTGGAGAAGGCGCGCAAGGAGGAGGCCGAGGCCAATTACTGGCGTGATCGCGAGGTCATGACGGTATGAGGGCGGATCTGAATCCCGGCATGAAGCCGGCGCGCAACTACACGAAGCTGTTTCAGCCTGGGTGGTCGGAGTGGGGGCCTCCGCATCGGGGAGCCCCCAGGGAGCCCCTGCGCACCGTGACGGAGCTCGCGGCGGAGTTCGGGGTTCACCCTACAACGCTGTGGCGGTACTTGCGCCGGACGGATGCGCCTGCGCCGGTGTTCGGGCGGAACCGGCCCCGCCAGAAGTGGGCCAAGTCTTATTTCGTCCCGTCCGAGGTTCGCAAGTGGTGGCGGGAAGTTTATTCAAGAGGAGATGAATCATGAAACGAGTTCTGTTTGCGGTGGCGGTTGCCGCCTTGGTGTCCGGTTGCGCGACGTCGAGCGGGTACACCGACATGGGATACACGCCGCTGGTCGATTTGAAGCCGGGCCAGGGACTGAATTACCAGCAGGATTTGAGCGAGTGCGCGGCCTATGCGCAGCAGCGGGCTGGGGCGGGGGCGTCGGCGGCGGGAGGCGCGATATTTGGCGCCATCGTGGGCGGCCTGCTGGGCGCGGCGCTCGGTGGCCACAACATGGCGCGGGACATGGCCATCCTGGGCGGGGCGACCGCGGCGGGGCAAGGGGCCGCGATGGGTGAAGGGACACAGCGCGACATTATCCGGCGCTGCATGTCGGGGCGGGGGTACACCATTCTGGATTGACCCTGCAAAACCAGCAACGGCCTCGCTTTGGGGCTTCAAATTTAGGAGTGAAATCATGCCGCATGTTTATGTGTCGACCTACGCCAAGTACAACTCAGGCTCGCTGAAGGGCGAGTGGGTGGACCTGGACGACCACGACAAGTACACGTTCCGCGAGTACATCAAGGAGCTGCACGCCGACGAGGATGACCCGGAGTTCATGCTCCAGGATTGGGAGAACGTGCCGGAGGCGCTTGTGAAGGAGTCCGGTATCGACCCGAGGATGTGGGACTGGCTGGAGCTTGACGATTACGACCGCGACGTGGTCCAGGCGTTCCTGGACGAGGAGGATTCGTCGGCGCAGATCGACTACATCCTGGAGCACTACGGGGGCACCTACCTCGACCCGGTGGACTGGGCGCAGACGTACCTGGAGGAGGTAGGCGAGGTGCCCGAGGGGTTGCGGGGCTACATCAACTACGAGCGGTACGCGAGGGACGCGGGCTACGATGGCATGACCTTCATCGAGTGCTCCGAAGGCGTACACGTTTTCCACCCGTGAGGCAGCCATGGACAGGTTCGCCATCTGCCAAGCCTTCCAGCAGCTTGAGTCTGATTTCAACGAGGGCGGCATCCTGTGGGAGCGCCCCTCGAACCAGCGGCGAAACGAAAGCATCGGCGTGCAGCTCCTGCGCATGGGCTACTCGAACCCGTATGACTGGGTGGACATTGCGGCGGAGCCGGAGCTGGACTCTTTCGAGTACCCGGACCCCTTCGACGAGGAGGTTCGCTTCATCTACCTCGACCACGCCCTGAAGTGGGGACTACCCCTCGATGCAGGGCTGAAAGCTGCGGCGCGGCGCATTTTCGTGCCGGAGTACCTGGAGAAATTCCCGCAGATGCGGGAGTGACCACGCCCACTTTGGGCATTGAATTTAGGAGAGAAACATGACGGTGGAGCGAGTAACCCTGGACGCGCGCGCCATGTTCCCGGCGCAGGTGCAGGTCAGGAACGGGGGTCGGTGGGACACGCCGAGGGCATTTCCCGGCGACGCCTCGGGCAGCTGCCAGGCAGCCGTGGACGCCGAGGCCATGGCGCGGAAGTACCCGGACCGGCGTGTGCGCGTCCTGACGTACCGAGGCTGGGACGAGATCTGGCACCTGACTCTGGCGCAAGCCGAGGCGGTGTACGACGCGATGATCGCGCTGAATGACGTGAGTGGGCGCGTGCAGGCGACGATCCCCATCGGGGATGGAGCCGACCTGAGGGTGTTCGAAAAAGAGTCTGGCGAGGTCCACGTCGTGTTGGTCGCTGAGCACATCGCGCAGAAGTGGCGCGTCTACGACGACCAGCACGCCTTCGCAGTGGCGCACGGCCTGGAGGACAAATGAACCGCTTTTTCAACCTCACCTTCTGGCTCACTGTCGCCGTCGCTTTGATGGCGGTGTGGGCGGACGTAATGGTTTGGCGGCCCTGACATGACCGATCTGAGCATCGCCGACCTGGCAAAGATCGAAAGCCAGCTCGCCTTGATCGAGGCGCAGAGCTACCCGCCCCTGGGTCTGTTTCGCTGCCGCCGCGTGGAATCGATCAACGGTCGCAAGGTGACCGCTGTCAGCACGCGAAGCGGGAGGGGCACCAGCGGAAAGGGTTATCGAACCATCTGGTTCGTGGACGGCACGCAAACCCCGAGGGCGCAAGTCGCCGTCACCGTACTTAAGACAAAGGACCAAGCATGACCTCGATCATCATCGAAAACCTCAACGTCACCATCACGCCCGAGGCGCAGACACGAACAAAGCCTGCGACGACCTCTACATCGCACTGCGCGACCTGGGAGTAATGGAGTGAGCGAAGTGCAGCAAACCATGAACACCGCCCCGCCAGGGACAAAGGAGTACGAGATGCACAGGACCATTGACAGGATTGCCGCAGCCCACGACGAAGCTATGCGGGCCATTCATCGTGCCAACGAGGCATTCGGCAACGACGCTGAATTTCCGGTTCTGCTGGCTCGGCTGCAAGAAGCTGGGGCCAGCTTGAGGGAGGCGAAAAACCAAGCGATCCGCATCAAATCGAGGGTCGATGCCAATGCAGAAGAAAGCGCCCAAAGAGACGTTGTTGCCGCTGCTGGCGACCTGGGAGTAATGGAGTGAGGATCAGAGCAAAAGAGCTCACTGGAGCTTCCCTCGATTGGGCAGTGGCGAAGTGTGATGGGGTGAACCTCGAAGCATTCACCCTGTACTACCACCCCACAGAGCCGGACGACCTGGACTGCCACGGATTCCCGGAGTTCCACTATTCCACTGTGTGGGCACAAGGAGGTCCGATTATTGCGCGGGAGAACATCACCATTATCCGAGCCAACAATGACTACGTTGATGGTAAATGGATGCCAAACTGGTTCGCGGAGACCGATCAATATGTTGGACATTCTGCGAGCGAGAGCTATGAACACCAGCAAATGAACCCTACGTTCATGATCTCTGCGGAGGATGGGATGTACGGCCCGACACCACTCATCGCCGCCATGCGGGCCTATGTTGCCTCGAAGTTAGGTGTTGAGGTGGACGTACCAGAGGAACTACTGAAATGAAAATCAAAACCAGTGAACTTGAGGGTGCTGCCCTCGATTGGGCAGTGGCGAAGGCAGCGGGACGAACTATCCGCCGCGACCCGATGGGCTTTTACGACCGTAGCTACTGGATCTGGGAAGATGTGCCGAGCGGTCGAGGTGGAATATTGATCGACAAATCGGTCTACATGAAGATTGGCTCCGTGGGCGAGCAGGGGTACAGCCCTTCCACCAAATGGGCACAAGGTGGCCCGATCATCGAGCGGGAGAATATCTACCTGTGCGGTAAGCAATGGCCAGGAGGGTCATGGATTGGGGTCATAAACTGCCCTAAAGGCGGAATTCCAATCGCGTCTAAACGGGGGGATACCCCCTTGGTCGCAGCCATGCGCTGCTACGTGGCGTCCAAACTTGGCGATGAAGTCGAGATTCCAGAGGAGCTTCTGAAATGAAAATCAAAACATCTGAACTGACCGGCGCTGCCCTGGATTGGACGGTGTGCAAAGCCGAAGGTGACGAACTAGCTGCGCGGAACATTGAGTATCCGAAGCAGGCCAAGCATTACCCGAAAGTGGCCCCGTCTACTGACTGGTCACTCGCAGGGCCGATCATCGAGCGGGAAGGTATAGACGTCCGACTTGACCGTGACCGGGTGTTCGACCCGGGTGAGAAGGTAGAGCGGTGGTATGCAAGTAAACCGTTCGACACCATTCCGGACTCAGAATGGGTTGAATATGGCGCCACCCCGCTCATCGCCGCAATGCGCTGCTTCGTGGCATCTAAACTTGGTGATGAGGTAGAGATTCCAAATGAACTCCTCACACCTCAAAAACCAAGAGGAATCAAATGACTGAAAAACATTATCCTGACCCACCACAAAAACACCTTGATGCTTTGCTAGACCATATCTACGAGCACGGCACTACTTCAGAAGGAGTCCTGAAACGTGTTGAGAGCATGTTGCACTCCTACGCAGACGCCACGTGTGCTTTGCGTGCAGCCCCGCCCCAGGAGGCAGCGCCCTCTCAGGATGCGGAGGATACAGCGCGGCTGGATTGGAAAGAAGTCGGGAGGCAGGCAGTGCGATGGGCACCTTCAAGCGCCTACTGGTCTGCGGAGTTGAAAAGGCTCTTTGGTCCTGATGCGCGAGAAGGAATCAACGTGCTCGAAGCCCGTCTTAGGGACTTCGAGGTCGATGCGGAGCGGTATCGCTGGTTGCGAGACAAGTCTCGGGTGTTCAAGCAGGACCCAGATATGAGCGGCAACCACTATTGGATGATTCAATCGAACGGATTGCTGCGAGGCGCAACCCTCGACGCAGCCATCGACCACGCCCGACGCGCTGAGGGAGGTGGGGAATGACGCTAACCGGACTTGATGCGCTTGCGTATTGGCTTGGCTATGCCTTGATCGTTTTACTTGCCCTTGCTGCGACGTTCTCCGGGATTACCGCCTTGCTGACAATGGCGGCACAGCCTGCGTGGAAAACATTGGTAGGCGTATATGACCTATATGTTCTGAAGTGGTGGATGGACGCCATCAAGAAATCGGGGCGCGTGATACCCACCAAGAAAAACGTCAATGAGACGCTGACCGAAATTGACCAGGAAACCAAATGAACACTCACGACATGATTGAACTGCCGCAGGGGTACGCAGAACGCCCGTTTGATTACTCGGGTGATCTTTACACCGAGGGGCAAGTGCGAGCCATCATCGCCCAGGCCCGCGCCGACCTGATCGCCGAGATACACGAGCGCGTCACCGACCGCGCCGTAGCCGTTGAGACTCTGGTGCAGCGACCTGTTGTGCGACTGACGCACGGGAGAAAAAGAAAGTGATTGCAGCCCTGTACGTGGAAACCGATGGCGCCTATTTCGGCATCCCAGGCGTGGAGCCGTGGGACGAAGTGAAGGACGCCAGGCGCTACACCGGGCCGCACCCGGTGGTTGCGCACCCGCCGTGCCAGCGCTGGGGCCGGTACTGGCACGGCGCACCGAACAAGCCGCACCAGTACAGCATGGGCGAGGACGCCGGGTGCTTTGCCGCCGCGCTGACCGCGGTGCGCAACCACGGCGGCGTGCTAGAGCACCCGGCGCACTCTCACGCCTGGCGGTGGCACGGCCTCAAGACCCCGCCGAAGGATGGCGGGTGGGTGAAAGCCGACGACTTCGACGGCTGGACCTGCCACGTTGAGCAGGGGCACTACGGCCACATGAGCCGCAAGGCGACCTGGCTCTATGCGGTTGGAACGGAGCGCCCGGACCTGAAATGGGGCACCAGCGGCCAGCGGATACACCCGGTTGCCCTGGAGCGCTACGGCTACGAGAAAGCCCGGCGTATTGGAATGATGGCGATGGTTGGTGGCAAGGACAAAACGCGGATCAGGAACGCGACACCGCCCGAGTTCCGCGACCTGCTGCTGGCGATTGCCAGGAGCGCCATCAAGCCGCACAACGCTGGCAGTAACGGGCCGAGCGATAGCGAAGGTCCGCGTTGACTGAAATGTTGGGCGTTACGCCCGGAAAGGAACTGAAATGCCCTGGTACGAAGTGATTGTGATGGCAAGCCAACAGATTGCGGTCGAAGCGAACACCCCTGACGAGGCAGCGCAGATTGCCTATGAAGAGGCGTTTCGCGGAGAAGCGTGCGTTAAGGAGTGTGACCACCCGAAGGCGCCGGCAGAAGGCTTTGAACTGGAGAGCCTGAAGCGGCACGCTGACCTGGTGCTGCCTTCTAACGCAGATTAGGCGACCTCCCGACAAGGCGTCGGATTGAATGAATTGTTAGGCATCAACGTTGGAGAACTGCGATGGATTGGACGCAAGTGCGGGTAGGACAAAGCTACAAAATTACGTACAAGAACGCGCACAACGACAAGCGCCACGAAGGGAAAACGGCGCGTGTTGTGCGTTCGCTCCCGATGGGGGACTTTGAGCTGAAGTTTGCCAATGGGAAGACGGCGCGCTATCACGGCACATGGCTTGAGCCGATGGACGTTGGAAAATGCAACGAGTGTTCGGATTGATTCCTAACGCCTGAGTTAAGCCGCGCTGAAGGCGTCGGCTTGAATGAAATGTTATGCCGAGCCACGACTACAGGAGAAACCGAAGTGAACAAGAAACACCCCCTCATTGGACAGGGTTTCACTTACCAGAACGGCAACGATTCGCTTGAAGCTGTTTGCGTTGCGGTGAAAGCCGGCCCGATGGTCGCAGATGCGAACTCGCCGGTAGGAAACGTAAAAGTGAAATCCACGATCCAGTTGCAATTGAAGCCGGCTAACGGAAGTCCGAAGTTTTGGACGGCCCCGATGATCTACAGCGCGGCATAACACATAGTTAGGGAGCAACCCATGAAGAAGCTGTGGAAAAGAACGAAGCCAACAGAGTTAGGTGGCGGCCCACCTATGGAGAAGTCATGACAAGCAAGCGAAAGCAAGGATTGATCTACCAGTGCGCAAGCGAGGCCGTAATGCAGGCCCGCATTGAGATCATGAAGAATATCGAAGCTCACGGGTTAAGTCGGCACGCTGTCGTGCGCGAGATCGACTGTGTGCTGTCGCAGGCACAGCACAAAGCCGGTAAGTGGGCTGTGGACGCAGCGTGTGCAGATACCCGGACGACCAAACAGCATCACATCACCACCTAACGCCTGAAATCAGCCGCCGACCGAAGGACGGTCGGCTTGAATGAACTGTTAGCCAACAAAGGAGCTACAAATGGCAATCGAAATCTATATGCGCGACGTGAACAGCGTCGAAGGCTTCTTGCTGCATACAGCCAAAGACATTGCAGAGGTGCGCGCCACGGTGCATCACGTCCGTGAGAACTCAATCCACATCCACGGCGGCGACTCCACGCGCGAAGTTGACACTCAATACGTCATCGACGGCGACTCCGCCTACTTTGAGATTGTTGTTGGCTAACGCCTGAAATCAGCCGAACAAAGGAGAACGCGCTATGAAAAACCCTCTCGCCTGGATCGGCGGCCTCGTCGTCGCCATGGGTGTGATCGGCGCCCTGGACCTGGCCGACTTCCGGCTGTGCTTCGGGCCTGTGGGCTACTGCAACCCGCCGCTGGAAAAGGACGCGCAAGGAGCGAACAATGAAAATCAAAACATCTGAACTGATCGGACCAGCCCTCGATTGGGCAGTGGCAGAGATTGAGCATGCACAGGTTGTACTCGACGGCGACGGTGACTCCGTTCTCTGCGAGTACGGGGGGACCGCCTACAACCCCTCCGAGGACTGGACCATCGCCGGCCCGATCATCTACGCACAGAGCATCTCCACTTTCCGCCTGGACGATCAGATCGTCGTTGACGCAGCGGGGTTCGACACAGGCAAGCGACGCCCTGTGTGGGGAGCCTCCCTCGAACGTCACTACAGCGGCCCGGAGTTCAACAGTTATGGGGAGGCGGTGGGCCGCGTCTATACGGTCGATCACAGCGACGTCGTCGTAGGCCCCACCCAGCTGATTGCCGCGATGCGTGCCTATGTGGCGAGCCGTCTGGGCGATGAGGTCGAAATTCCCGAGGAGCTGACATGACCTACCGCCCCTACAGCGTAGCCGAGGTCGGCGAAACCGTGGACCCACCCACGACAGTCACTGCCTGCAACGACCTGCACGCCGTGGCGCAGGTTGCTGGGTGCACCCCCTTCGCGGTCGGCTTGCCTATCTGGACCACACCGACCACCCGCTGCTACATGCCCCACGACGGGGAAGGTCGGCAGTGGACCGTGAGCGGACCATTTTCTGAGGACTGAGACATGAAACAAGACACCAAGCCCTACACCGTCCTCCTGCTGTACCCGGACTACATCGCCTCCAACTACGGCCAGGAAACCTACTCCTTGTGGGTGGAGGCGATCAACCCGGAGGGCGCCGTGGCCGAGGCGCAGGAGGAGGCATGCCGGGACGTCTCGCACACCGACGCCGACGACTTCTACCCCTTGGCGGTGTACGAAGGCTGGCTCAACAACCTGGCGCTCATCTGATTGGCGCTCAACTTTAGGAGTGAAACATGACGAATAAACCAACCATCTACCGAGCGGTCATCCACCGCACGGAGGTCGAAGTCCCCCGATCCTTGTACGCCGCCGTCTGCGACCGACAGGATTACAAGGACACGATGAGCCGAGCGGGCGGTCATGTCGGCCGGAGCGGCGCAGATGTGGGGCCCGACGCTTCCGTGAGCGTCAAGTTGTGGGCCGAGTCCTACAACCAATCCAACTGCGATGCCTTCGCTGTCGAGTGGATTGAGTTTTTCGTCGAGGAAGAAAAGCGGCGAGAGACTGAGGCCGCCAACACCACCAAGCGCACCATCTATTTCTGCAAGAACGAGAACTGCCGCAGCACCGACTTGTTCCGCGACGCCTTTGTTGCGATCAACTTCCCCGATGACGAGCCAAACACCTATGACGACGTGAGCTGCTCCGGGTGCGGCTACGACGGACATTACTACCTCCAAGCCGACGTCACGCAGGAGCAGTTCGACGAATACATCGATGCAGGCTACGTGCCCGAGGCAGTTCAGGGAGAGGAGACCACGCTGTGAACGAGGTCCACATCAACCTGGACTATCTGGAGCGCGTAGACGACCTGCTGGTCACTTTGACCAAGAACGCAGCGCACTGCTACGGTATCGACTTCGGAGTGCTCAACGAAACCCTGATCGACACGTCGCGCTTGCTGCGAGAGGCGCGGGAGGCTCGGGATACCGGGCAGAGCCTCGACGCAATTTGACCCCTTCGCCCGCTTTGGGCTTCAACTTTAGGAGTGATGATATGAAACACGAATTCAAGGTCGGCGACCGCGTTCGCATCGGCGCACTGGTCCCCAGCAACTATGAACGTGCCCCTGGCTTGGGGTGGGATGGGCAGATGGTCATGCTTTCGGGGGAGACATGTGAGGTTGTTCGTGTAGACCCGCACCGTGTTTGGGTTAAGAAAGGCACCGGCCGCGACTGGGTTATTCGGGCAGACGACCTGACACTCGTCGATGCGTCCGAGCCCTTCGACCTCGAAAAATTCAAGGCCGGGCGCGACGCCCTGACCCGTGACGGGGA
>JAVEWL010000593.1:0-3824 GCA_034004565.1 FCB group bacterium
ATGGGAAGTAAGAGATGCGGTTCTTTGTGTCTTAGAGCCTTTGTGGTGATCTTCGTCTTTAGTTCATTTGGGGTGAGGGGGTCTACTTTTTGCGGTACTCGGCGGGGCCGAGGATTGCGTAGACGCGCAGATCTTTTCCAAGATAGTCGAGGGCGGAGACGCTGTTGTCTTTGGGATCGGTATTCTGGCCTTCGGCTTCGAACCAGCCTTTGTTCTCGTCGTAGCCGTAGAGGCGCAGGCGGGTGAGGTTTTCGGGAGCGCAGGAGCCTTCCGTGACGACAATTTTCATTGCGAGGCTGCCTTTGACGTCTTCGGGGATGCGCTCGAGGCCCAGGTAGGGCGAGAAGGCGGCCATGCCCTCGGGCAGGCGCTTGGGCGCCTGGGGCAGGGTCACGAGGCGCGCTTCGGCGTTCATCTTCGCGGAGAAGAGGAACATGCTCTTCATGTCGGGGGTCCAGACGGCGAGGTCTTTGCCGCTGGCGGGCGGGCCGACGGCGAGGGGCTTCATGTCGCGCAGGGGAGTAACCGCCTCTTCGGCTTGAGGCGCGGCGGCGGGCTTCGCGGCGGCGGCGGCTTCGGCCCTGGCCACTTCCTCGTTTGTTATCACCAGGGGCTTGGACGCTTGCGGCGCCGTGGGTTCGAGCTTCGCCGTTTCCATCGGCTTTGGAACCTCCGCGGCGGGGGCGGGCGAAGGCGCGACAGGTTCCGTCTTGGAAGTTTCGGCGGGCGCGGGGACACCGGGATCCGCCTTGGCCACCTCGACCTTCTCGGGTTCGCTGAGAATGGTGCCGGAGGGCACCAGCGGCGGGGGCGTTCCGGCCACCATGTCGTCGGGGGTGACATCTTCTTCCATGCGATCGCGCGCGGCGGCGAGAATGCCCTCGTACTCGCGCTTCGAGAGCCGGGGGGCGGGCACGACGGGCTTCGGCGCGTCTTCGGTCTTGAGGAATTCCGCGGGCCCCAGCACGGCGTACATGCGCGCCCGGTCGTCGCGAGCGCTGAAGATGCCCGTCTCGGTGTTCAGTTCCTGCTCTTCGAGGCGCTGCCAACCTTCCCCGTCGCAGGCGTACACGCCGAGGCGGTCGAGGCGATCGGTGTCGCAGAGGTCATCCGAGATCCGGATCTCGACGGTCATCGCCGTGGGCAGGCCTTCGGGGAGATCGCGAACGGCCGCGTAGACGCTGTATGTGCCGAAGCCGTCGGGCAGGGGCAGGGGCGGCGTGGCGGTCGATTCGATTTGCGCGAAGACAGGCACGGGTGTGCGGACCTGGATGCGTCCGTCCATGCCGGCGGGACGAAACTCGATGCTGCGGCCGAACCCGCCCTTCGCGTGGAGGAGGACGTCGTCCATGGTGAAGTAGGCGGGCTTGTAGCGGCGCTGGGCCATGAGGTCCATCTGATCGTCGAAGTGCGGGGAGTCGGGCAATTCGGATTGGCCGAAGGGTGACATGCTGACGGCTTCGGGCGTCTCGCCGAAGCGAACCACCATCGCGTAGCCGTAGCCGTAGTTCGCGGTCCACTTGCTGTCCTGCAGGCGCAGGTCGGAATTGTAGAAGATGGGGTCGCCCGCGTCGCCTCCCGCAAGCGCCATTTCCTTTTCGCCGCGCACGATTCGATGCACGTCGCCCCAGGGTTCGGAGATATTCTGGTATTCGTTACGCATGCGTTTCGCGGCTTCGGAGGCCGCCTGAAGCATGATTTCCTGGAGTTCGGGGGTGCGCGCGCCGACCGCGTCCATCAGTTGGACGGGGGAAGCGAAGCGGGGCGCCAAGGCTTCCTGGAGGAGCATCCACCATACGTGAAAGAAGGTCATGCCGGTGGAGTCGGTCTCGGCTGCGTAGCTCCATGTGCGCAACAAGTCGAGGCTCACCGGCAGATCGGGGTGGGCCTTATCGACGAATCCCTGGTTTTCTTCGGCCGCGGCGAAAAGCGCGGGCACGGCATCGAGCGCGAAGGGCGGCAGGGAGTCGTAGAGCATCGCCTGCATTTCGTCGAAGGTGCGGGCGCCGAGCCGCAGGAGGTGCCGCGCGCGGCGGGCGCGGAACGTGTCTTCGTCGAGGGAGAACCAGGGCGGGAAGGCGCCGGGATTCATGCCGGATTCGTCGGTGGCGAGCCAGGGCGGGTTTCCGCAGGCCTGCACGTAGCCGGAGGCGGGATTGAGGATCGCCGGGAGCGAGGCCGTGGGGATGGTGTTTCCCCAACCGTAGGCGGTGATCTCGCGGGCGAGGGGCGCGTTCCAGTTGATGGGCTGGGTAGGCTGGTCCTCGTTGCCGGAGGGAACTACCGAGGCCTTCTCGCCGACGACCGTGTTGTAGAGGTAGAAGATGTTGCCGTCGCGGTCGGCGTAGACGACGTGGAAGCACGGGACCTGCTGCTGGGCCCAGACGGCCTGGAAGGTCGCGAGATCCTGTGCGCGGCCCATCTCGACGAACTGGCGGAGCGCGCCGAAGGTACCGTACCCGCCGATGCGATAGGTGCACAAGCGGCCTCGGTCTTCGCCGATGACGGGGCCGTCGTTGGTGATCATGCAGATGGCCTGGCGTTCCTCGAGGCCGCTGTCGGTCATCACGTAGTAGGCGCGGGCGCGCTGGGCCATTTCGAGTTTGAGCAGGACCTCGGGATCGAACTGCGGGGTGTTGACCGACTTTGGGTCGCGGGGAACGGTGAACTCGGGTTGGGCGTAGACGTCCGCAAAGTCGGGACGGTTCGGCGTAAGGGCCCAGCCGAGGTGCTCGTTGTGGCCCTGGAGAATAACGGGGAGGCCGAAGAGGGTCGCGCCGGACATGTTGAGGTCCTGGCAGACGAGGTGCGCCTCGTACCAGCGGAACGGGCCGTCGAAATACATGTGCGGGTTGAGCACCAGCATCGCTTCGCCGGTCGAGGAGCGCACGGGAGAGACCGCCCAGGCGTTGCCGGTGTACGCCGGCGGGCGGGGACGGAATTCGCCGGGCATGTCGTAGGGCGCGAGGCCCATGAGATAGCTGTGCAACAGGGCGAGGATGTCGGCGGGCCGGACGCCGTCGGCCCAGGCGGGCGCGCGGTCGGCGTTCTGCACGAGCCAGGCGTTTACGCCTTGGGCGAAGCCTTCGCAGAGGTCGAGCGTGACCTGGTCGGCGGTCTTGATGGCTTCCTGGGCGAGGAGCGCGTGGCCCATCTTGAGGGCGAATTCGTCGGAGGCGGCGTAGGCTTCGCCGAGGACTTCCGCGGCGCGTCCGTTGGCCGCGCGGTAGGCGAGCAGCATGGCTTCTAGGTGATCCTCGGCCTGGGCGAAGCCGAATGCAAACGCCATGGCGCGAGGCGTCTGCGCGTAGACGTGCGGCACGCCCCAGTCGTCGCGGTATATGGTCGCCTCGGTCCATGCGGCGTAGGGATCGTTTTCCTGCGCGGAAGCCGCCCCCCAACTCAGCGCCAGGAACGTTATCGCCGCCAGACAAGGCCGCCGGTAATGCATGGTCACCCCGCCCTCGATGGTTTGTGAACAAAAAGACCGGGTTCATGATAGCACATGGGGTTCGGGCGGGGCATTGCGGAAGCGCTAGAACGTGCGGGCGAAAGGAATTACCGCGAGAGGTCTTTGATGGCGCGGCGGGCGTCGCCGGCGCTGGCCAGCACGACGGCGAAACGGACGAGGATGATGCCGCCCGCGGCGCCGGCGAAGACGTGCATGTCGCCGGTGTCGAGGAAGTAGGCGAGCGTCAATGTGAGGCCGTAGAGCACGAGGCGCACGAACATGCCTCGGTAGATGTGCGCGCCGACCTGCGTTGGGGAGAGCCCCATCATGCCGGCGGTCTGTCGCGCCAGCAGCCAGAAGGCGAGCGTGCCCG
>JAVEWL010000594.1:0-3835 GCA_034004565.1 FCB group bacterium
CCGCCTCGGCAAAGCCGGTATCGCCGCCGACGGCGCGCACTTTCATGAGGGCCAGGTGTTCCCAGGCCTGGGCCTGCTTGCGGTAGTACTCGGCGAGGCGGGGGCCGCTGACCGTGAGCATGCCTTTCTTGCCCTCGGGGCGCAGGCGGGCGTCGATGTCGTAGAGCCGCCCGTAGCGGGTGGGTTCCTTGAGGACGCGGATGGTCGCGGCGGCCAGCGCGGTGAAGTATTCGATTCGGCTGGTGCCTTCGGGAATGGCGCCGTCGGGATCGAACACGAACAACAAGTCGAGATCGCTGCCGTAGCCCATCTCGCGACCGCCGAGCTTGCCCAGGGTGAGGACGCCGAAGGCCGCTTCGGCGGGACCGAAGCGCCGGGCGACTTCGGTGCGTGCGACCCGGACGGCGTGGCCCAATATGACTTCGGCGAGGGTGGACAATTCGTGGCCCACTTCGATGACGTCGTTCTTCTCGAGCAATTCGCGCAGGCCGATGTGCAGGAGTTCGCCGTCGCGCAGGCGGTACGGCGCGGCCTGGGCGTCGACGGCGTTTTCCAGGAGCGCCATTTCCCGCTCGAGGGATTCGCGCGGCGAAGGCTCTTCGAGGGCGCTGGGCGTGCTGAACAGGTCGAAGAGCCCCGGCTCGCGGATAAGAATGCCGGACAGGAATTCGCTGTTGGCGACAACCTTTACGAGGAGGTCGCTGAGTTCGGGCTGGAGGCGCAGTAACTCGAAGATGGGTCCCGGGGCGCGCAATCTGGCGAAGACCTGGCCGAGCCGCATGAGGTTCTCGTCGGGGCGCGTGGAGTCGGCGAGGCTGCGGATGAGCACGGGCGCAAACGAGTAGAACTGCTGGCGCACGTGCAGGCTGTGCGGGCGCTCCTGCGTGCCGTTGCACAGGAGGAGAAACTCCTCGCGGGCGCGGCGGGGATCGTGAAATCCCAGCGCTTCGAGGCGGCCCTTTCCGACGTCGCCGTCGGAGGCCCGGTTCAGGAGATCCGAGATCCACAGGTTGCCCGAGCCCTCGGACGCGAGGAAGCGCTCGAGGATCTTGCGGTTGGCCTCGGTTTTGTCCCGGTAAACGGTCATGAACGATTCCCCGTTTTGGTAGCCCAGGCGCCGCGCGAGCACGTCGAGCGCCTCGGGTGCGGACGGCAGCACGTGGATCTGCTGGCTGCCTTCGATCTGGAGCCGATGCTCGACCTGACGCAGAAAGACGTAGTTGGCGGCCAGTTCCGTAGCCTCGAAGGGCGTGAGCAACTGCTCCTGGCCCAGTATGTTGATTGCTTCGAGGGAGTTGCGTGTGCGGAGCGCGGGCACCTTGCCGCCGTTCAGCAACTGGAGAATCTGCACCGTGAACTCGATGTCGCGGATGCCGCCGCGGCCGAGCTTCACCTCGATATCCGTTTCGCCGCGCTCGGCGATCTGCGCCTCCATCTGGCGCTTGGTTTCCTGGATGTCCTCGAGGGTTTCGTCGTCGAAATAGCGCGGGAAGACAAAGGGGCGCGTGGCCTCGATGAGGCGGTTGCCCAGGGCGATGTCGCCTGCGGCGGTGCGCGCCTTGATGAGGGCCTGGCGCTCCCAGGCGCGGCCGAAGTGTTCGTAGTAGTCGAGGCAGTTGCCCAAGGGAGCGGCCAGCGCGCCCATCCGGCCGAAGGGGCGCAGGCGCATGTCCACGCGGAACACGCGGCCCTCGTCGGTCTGTTCGGATATGGCGAAGATGATGCGTTCGCCGAGCTTGCTGAAGTATTCGGCGTTGCTGATCTGCTTGGCGCCTTCGTCGGAGGTTTCGCCGTCCTCGGAGTAGAGGAAGAGGAGGTCGATGTCGGAGCTGAAGTTGAGCTCGCGCCCGCCGAGCTTGCCCATGGCGATGACGGCGAAGGTCGCTTCTTCGCCCGAGGGCGCGAGCGGCCGGCCGAAGCGGGGGGCGAGGTCGTGTTGGCCGATTTGGACGGCGGCCTGGAGGGCGGCGTCGGCGAGATTGGACAAATCTTCCGTAACCGACGCGACGGACGCGTGGGCATAGATGTCGCGCACGCCGATGCGCAGGATTTCACGGCGCTTGAAGCGGCGCATGGACTGGCATTGCGCGCGGAAGTCGTCGAACGCGGCGAGTTGGTCTCGCAGTTCCGCGGACATTTCCTCGACCGGAACCGCGCGGTTGAGGTCCGCTTCCTCCCAGAGCCACAGCGTATAGGCGGGGTTGCGGCAGACGATCTCGGTCAGGAAATGGCTTTGGTCAAATATCTCGATGAGCAATTGGGTATAGCGCGGCGCGGCGGCCATGAGGCCCAGGTGCGTCTGAGATCCGGTCGCGGCTTCGAGAAAACGTTCGAGCGATACGAGCACGCGGTCGGGCTCGGCGGTCTTTTCCAGGCAGAAGAGGAGATTGTCCGCTAAACCGGCGCGATCGGATTCAAGCAAGGCGGCGAGACGTTGCTCCGCCTGCGCGCGTTCCTGGAAGGGAATGCTCGAGAAATAGGTTGAAACGTCTGCCGGATTGCCCTGAACCGCCATTGCTACCTCTTGGCTGCCGCCGCCGTGAAGAGGCGCACCGCCGCCTCCGCCGCATTTGCCAACAAATCGTCGACCCGCTCTATTGCCTCGGCCAGGCTCATCGGCTCGGAGCCGATGGCGAAAGCCGCGTCGATGCCGTGTTCGTAGACCGTTCGATACCCCTCGCCGAGCCGTCCCGCCAGCGCGACCACCGGCACGCCGTGGCGCTTCGCTAATTGCGCGACGCCCACGGGGGTCTTGCCGTGGGCGGTCTGGTAGTCGAGGCCGCCTTCGCCGGTGATGACGAGGTCTGCGCGCGACAGGCGTTCTTCGAGCCCGGTCGCCTCGTCCACTATTTCGATGCCGCGGCGCAGTTTGCCGCCACCGAAGGCCAATACGCCCGCACCGAGGCCGCCGGCCGAGCCCGCGCCGGGGACATCCAATACGGCGATGTCGAGGTCGCGCGCGATGATTTCGCCCGCGTGCTGAAGCGCGGCGTCGAGTTCCTCGACCGCGTCGGGCGTGGCGCCTTTTTGCGGACCGTAGACGCGGGAGGCGCCCCGGGGACCGCACAGGGGATTGTCGACATCGCAGGCCGCGACGATTTCGCTCTCGCGCAGAGCCGGGTGGACGCTGGAGACGTCGATGAGGGCCAGTCGGGCCAGGGCTGCGCCGCCGGGCGGGAGTTCCGCGCCGTCCGCGTCGCGCAGGGAGTAGCCGAGCGCCTGGGCCATGCCCGCGCCGCAGTCGTTGGTGGCGCTGCCGCCGAGGGCGATGATGATGCGCCGGTAGCCTGCGTCCAGGGCGTGACGGATGAGCTCGCCCGTACCGCGCGTGGTGGCGATACGCGGGTCGCGCGCGTCCTTGGGTACGCGGTGCAGGCCCGCGGCGGCGGCCGTTTCGACCACGGCGGTCTTGCCGTCGCCGAGGATGCCGTAGAAGGCGTCCAGGGGCGAGCCGAGCGGGCCGGTGGCGCGGTGTTCGACGATGCGTCCGCCCGTGGCGCGAACCAGCGCCTCGACCGTGCCTTCGCCGCCGTCGGCCACGGGGATGAGGTCGAGGTCGGCCTCGGGGCAGGCACGGCGCGTGCCCGCGGCGATGGCCTCGGCCACGCGCGTGGACGACGCGCATTCCTTGAACGAATCCGGCGCGATTGCGATGCGCATGGGTGATGCTCCAGGGCCTATGCAGTGGTAAACCGAGGAATCATACCAGAGGCTCGGGGGCAAGCAGGAATCGAGGGCAGCACAAAGAACTATCCTAACGGAAATGCCACCTTTGTGAACTTGTTGGTTCATCCGGTATTTCCGGGAGCCGCAGTTCTTTTCGTGCGCGGGCGCG
>JAVEWL010000595.1:0-3831 GCA_034004565.1 FCB group bacterium
GGCGCAGGCGGGTCCGCCTCCGGGAGGTCCGGGAGGTCCCGGCGGCGGCGGCAACTTCAACCCCGCGCAGTTGCAGGAAATGATGCTCCAGCGCGTCCAGCGGGAACTCGGTGCCACGGAGAGCGAGTGGGAATCCCTCGCGCCGCTGGTTGAAAACGTCCTGCAACTCCAGCAGGCAACGCGCATGGGCGGCATGGGCGGTCCCGGCGGCCCGCGCGGGCGCGGACCGAGAGGCCCCGAGGCGCTGGCCACCGAAATCGATGCCTTGAGGACGGTGCTGGACTCCGACACCACGACGGACGAACAGATCACGGCCGCGCTGAAGGATCTGCGCAGCACCCGGGCGGCCGAGGAACAGAAGTTCCTCAAGGCGCGGGAAGATCTGCGCGCGGCGGTCACGCTTCGCCAGGAAGCCAAGCTCGTGTTGCTGGGGCTGCTCGACTAGTTTCGCGATTGTATGCCGAGGGGTTTCATACGGAGCGAAACCGGCGGGGGCGGGTTGGGTTACCTGCTCCCTCTCGACCCCGCCTCGCTCTTCGAACGTAGCGGGTGAGGAATCAGCGCGGTGGGATGCACAGCGGCACACCGGGCGGAGGCGGCCGAAACGGTGATCGATCCCGACGGCGCCGACGCCTCGGCCGCACAGAAGGGGGACGAGGAGGCGTTCGCACGTCTCGTGCGCCGTCACCGGAGGAGCCTGATCAGCCATCTGCGGCGCTTCACCGGAAACGAGACGGAGATCCAGGATCTCGTACAAGAAACGTACCTCGAAGTTTATCGAAGCCTTCCCACCTACCGCCGCCTGGGGCCGTTCTCGTGCTGGCTCCGGCGGATTGCCTCGCGGGTAGGGTACCGCCACTGGAGCGGCCAGGCGCGGCAGGTGCGGGCCCGCGCGGCGTTCCTTGAGTTGCAGCGCTGCGCTGCGCCGCCCACGCCTTTTGATGATACGGAATACGTGCGCATGCTGTTGGACGGTTTCGGCCGTCGCGACGGGCTACTGCTGGAACTGCGCTATGTACAGGGGCTCAGTCCCACCGAGATCGCGCGCAAGATGGGTTGGAAAGCCGAGCGCGTTCGGGTGAGACTTCACCGCGCCGTAAAAAAGCTGCGCATGGCCCACGACAGCGCGAAAGCACGGGGCCAAGTAGGATGAGGATGTTCTGATGTAACCCCGAATTCCCATTCGGGGTCTTTGTTTTTGGCTTGAAAAGAGCGCTGCGAAGAAAGAACAAAGACCCCGAATGGGAATTCGGGGTTACATAAAGCCACCCCCAAACGGCTTTGGGGGTGGCGTATAAACTGTCGGGAGTTGCGTCTTACAGCGAGGCGAGGATGCTCTTGGTGCGCTCGTAGACGTCCTCGGGCGAGCCTTCGGCCGAAATGCGCTTCAGGATGCCCTTCCGGGTGTAGTACTCGGCGAGCGGGGCGGTGCTGGTCTCGTAGGCCTCGAGGCGGACGCGGATCGATTCCGGCCGGTCGTCTTCGCGCGTGTAGAGTTCGCCGCCGCACTTGTCGCAGACGCCTTCGACCTTCGGGGGCTTGGTCTCGACGTGGAAGGTGGTCTTGCACTGCTTGCAGGTCCGGCGTCCGCTGAGGCGGGCGATAACCTGTTCCATCGGCAACTCGTAGCTGAGGACCGCGTCGAGCTTCTGGTTGGTTTCCTCGAGCATCTTCTCGAGCGACTCGGCCTGGCTCACGGTCCGGGGGAAACCGTCCAGCAGAAACCCGTACTCGCAGTTGAGGCAGCCCAGGCGCTCCTGGACCATCTTCACCACGATCTCGTCGGGCACCAGTTCGCCGCGCTGCATGTGACCCATGGCGAGCTTCATCGCGGGGCTCAGCGCGTCCTCGCCCAGCGACTTCGCGGCGCGAAACACGTCGCCCGTGGACAGTTGGCAGGTCTTGAGGTCGCGGCAGAGAAACTCGGCCTGGGTCCCCTTGCCAACGCCCGGGGCGCCCAGCAACACCATGCGGTAGGCGCGTGCCGGCGCATTGTTGATTTCACACGGCGTCTCCGGACCCTGCAGCCACGCGCTGCGATTTCCTTGCTCGGACATGACTCCTCCTTCTTTAACAATCGTGGCGGTGCGGGATCTATCCCCCTGCGCCGGCAATATCATCCCCAAATGGCATTCCCCGCGCGATACTGCGCAGAGTGTCCATCATATCCGCGGCGGCCCAGCCGCGCAAGAAGACCCTGACCATTTTCGATTTCAAGAATGGGAAGCTGCGCCAGAGGCATTCTCCAGGGGCCTTCGCCTAAGCCCTACTTAAAATCGAAAATCGGAAATCGAAAATGGCAGGTCTTCTTGCGCGGTTTCCTGCCATATGCTATTCTTTCCCGAATTGGGCACGGAACCCGCTATCTCCGCCGTAACGGGGTTTAAGCAGCGGGTTTAGGTATACAACAACACGCAGGGATGATATCCGATATGGCTCGTACGCTTGTCCGAATCGGCTTGGTTATCGTAACGGCTTGCACCCTGGTGTCCTTTGCCGCGTCGGCGGAGGTGGTGGACCAGATCCTGGCCACCGTGGACAAGGAAGTCATCCTGCAGAGCGACGTCATGTCCGAGATCGGGCCCGAAATCAACGACCTCCGCGACCGCGTGTCCGGCCCCGAGTTCGAGGAACAGGCCAATGGTCTGCTCAAGAAGGCCCTCGACCAGGCCGTGGAAGAGAAGATCCTGCTGCGCCAGGCCAAGCTGGCCGGCATCACCGTCGAAGACGGGGATATCGACGCGCAACTCGAAGACATCCAGAAACGCTATCCCTCGAAGGAAGCCTTCCTGAAGGAAATCGAAGGGTATGGCTTGACCATGTCGCACCTGCGCGAGACCCTGCGCAACCGCGTCATGGCCCTGCGCATGGCCAACCGCAAGGTCCAGGAGCTCAGCAAGCAGGTCGTCGTGGCCGAATCGGACGTCGCGCAGTATTACGAAGACCACAAAGAGCAGTTCAATCGCTCCGAACGCGTGCGTCTGCGCCAGATCTTCCTGCCCATCGAGGCGGGTCAGGACGCGGCCACCGTGAAGGCGAATGTCGAAAAGATTAAGCAGCAACTGGCAAACGGCGCCGATTTCGGCGAACTGGCCAAGGCCCAATCGAAGGGCCCGGCCGCGCAGGACGGCGGCCTGGTCGGCTGGGTGACGCGCGGCGACCTCATCGAGGCGCTGGACGAGGCGGCCTTCGCGCTGCAACCCGGCCAGGTGAGCGAGGTCATTCAGATTAACGAGCCGGTCCCCGGAGGCTTCCACCTGCTTAAGGTCGAAGAACGTCAGCAGGCCGGGCAAGCCTCGCTCGAGGACGTTCGCACCGAAATCGAGCCCGAGCTCCGGCAACAGGCGGCGCGCAAGCATTACGAAAAATGGGTCAACGAGCTGCGCCAGCGGAGCCGCGTGCAATTGTTCCTGTAGCGTATGCTGGGCCGCACGCTGAAAATGGCGTTCTGGGTCACCTACGACCACGTGGGAAAGCTGATCCTGGCCAATCTCGTGTGGTTCCTGGGGTTTACGATTCCTGCGACGGCCGGCTGGGTCGCGTTTGTCGCAGGCGGTCCCGCGGTGCGGTTGGGAGTGGCATTGCCACTGCTCGTGATCAGCCTTGGAATCATTCTTCCCGTGCTGACGGCCGGCATCGCCCACATGGTGAAAGTGCTGATTGACACCCGCGACGGCTCCATCGGGGACATGTTCAGGGGAATTCGACTGTATGGGCGGCGCGCCGCCCTGGTTGGCTTGCTTTATCTATTGGGAAGCGTGAGCCTGGCCTCCAGCGTGTGGTTTTACGCGGCCAAGCTTCGAGACAGCCTCCCCTGGCTTGGTTTTGGCC
>JAVEWL010000596.1:0-3830 GCA_034004565.1 FCB group bacterium
GTGTCGGCTTAGGTGATTCGGGCGTGGACGTAGCTGCCGATGGTCAGGGGGCGGTCGGACTGGAGCCAGATGGCGCCGTCGACTTCGGGGGCCTCGTGGGGGCTGCGGACCTGCCATTGGGCGCGGTCGGGGTCGTAGGATTCGACAAGGACGCGCGCGGTGGTGCCTACGCGGGCCTGGTTGAGCTCGGCGGTGATTTCGGCCTGGGTTTCCATGACGGCTTTCCAGCGGCGTTCCTTGGTGGCGCGGCTGAGTTGGCCAGGCATGACGCCGGCGGGGGTGTCCTCCTCCTTGGAATATTGGAACGCTCCTAACCAGTTGAAGCGCAGTTCGCGGATGCCTTTGAGCATGTTGAGGTGGGCCTGCCGGCTTTCGCCGGGGAAGCCGACGATCATGGTGGTGCGCAGGGCAATGTCGGGCACCCGTTCGCGGACCTTCTCGACCAGCTTGAAGGTGTTGAGGTCCTTCGACGGCCGGTTCATCTTCCGCAGGACCTCCGGGTCGAGGTGCTGTAAGGGGACATCGAGATATGGGACGACCTTTTCCTCGTCCGCTAGCACGTCCAACAATTCATCCGTAATCCCGGCCGGGTAGACATAAAGGCAACGCACGCGGAAGTCGCCTTCAATGGCGCACAGCTCGCGTAGGAACCGGGGGAGACGGTAGTCCGTCGTTTCGTCGCGTCCGTAGGCCGCCAAATCCTGCGCGACGAGGATTAACTCCTTCACGCCCTGGTCCAGCAGTTGACGTGCCTCCTCCAGCAGCACTCGCGGCGGCACGGAGGTGTTGCGCCCTTTCATCAGGGGAATCGAGCAGAACGTGCACCCGTGGTTGCAGCCGTCGGAGATCTTCAGGAACGCGTGGGGCGTCTGATCCGAGCGTTTGCGGCGCAGGACGTGTTCAATCTGGACCTTAGGAATATCCCGCACGAGGCTCAGGTGCGCGGGATCGGCGTTTTGTAAGATGAGGTCGGTGAGTTGCTGGAACTGCCCGACGCCGACGATTCCGTCCACGTCCGGCATCTCTTTCATCAGGTCGTCGGAGTACCGCTGGGCGAGGCAACCCGCCACGAACACGCGTTTCGGCTGCCCCGAGACGCGCTTGCGGTCGGTCAGGTCGACGATGGTGTCGACCGACTGCGCCTTCGCGTCGCCGATGAACCCGCAGGTAGTCACGACCACGGCGTCATAGGCCTGCTCGGCGCTGAGGTCGTCGATAAACGCGACCTCGCAACCCTTGTCCTCGAGCATTCCGGCCAGGTATTCGTTGTCGACGGTATTCTTGTCGCACCCGAGGGTGATTAGGCCTACGCGCATTGCTGCTTCCGTTTTGTTCGTGCTCGTGCTCGTAATCGTGCTCGTAATCGATATCGTAATCGTAATCGTACGCGTAATCGGATTAAGAAAACTGCCGATTACGATTACGAGCACGAGCACGAGCACGAGAAAATGCCAAGTATCGCCTTGCCCACGGTTTGTGGGGACTCGGAATGGTATCTTATTCATAACCGTTACGTCGAGGACGGGATTCCCCAGGGAGGGCAGAGATATGCGGGTTTACGTCTTGAAAGCGGAGCAGACCGTTCCGAAACCGCTCGACGAGGTGTTCGAGTTCTTTGCGCGGCCGGAGAACCTGGAGGCGATCACGCCGGGCTCGCTGCGGTTCCGCATCCTCACGCCGTCGCCGATCGACATGCATCCCGGCGCCCTGATCGACTACGAACTTCGCCTGTCGGGCGTGCCCATCCACTGGCGCACGCTGATTACGGCCTATGACCCGCCCCGCCTGTTCATCGACGAGCAACTCAAAGGCCCCTACGCCTTCTGGCACCACCGCCACACATTTACCGCCGTCGACGGCGGCACGCGCATCGAGGACGAGGTGCACTACGCGCTGCCGTTCGGGTTGCTGGGGAGACTGGTGCATGGGCTGTATGTGCGCCGCAGCGTGGAGGGCATCTTCGCGCACCGGCGGGAAGTGCTGGAGCGGCGTTTTATGTAACCCCGAATTCCCATTCGGGGCTTTGGGTTCGAGCAAGGCGCTACGAAGAAAAAGCGAAGACCCCGAATGGGAACTCGGGGTTACATTAAGACACCCCCAAGCCATGAAGCCGGCTTGGGGGTGCCACAAGAAGTTTATTGCCTTACGGCTCGCGTTGGAGGGTGTAGTTGCTGGGGTTCTCGACTTCGACGCGGTAGCCGGCGGGGACGGACAGGTGATACTTCACCGTGTTGGCTTCTCGGGTCCAGCGCAGGTCTACGTAGCCGTCCGGCGCGGGGATTCGACCGTCGCACCAGGGGAGGTTCGCGTCGGTGAACCGCACCTTCACGACCTTGTTGACCGGGTCGATCTGGCGCACGCCGAGGACGTCGCGGTAGAGCGTATGCGCCGCGTGCGACGCGAACCCGTGGTTGCAGCTTGCGCTGGTGTCGTCCATTTCCCAGAGGGTTCCGGTGCGTTCGGCCATGTAGAGCAGGTAGCCGACCACTTCGTCGAGGATCTGGTTGGATCGGCCGTAGCGCGAGAGGATTTCCATCCGCAGCATGTTGCCAACTAGCGTGTTGGCGAAATCGATTTCGGGGAAGGCCCTGGTTTCCTTGCGCTGGGGTCCGAACTGTTCGCACAGGGTCTTCCACAGTTCCGGGTGCGACTCGGGCGTGACCACGTTGAAGTAGAACGCGAAGTATTGGCAGACCTCGCTGCGGTTGGTGGTGATTTCGAGTTTGCCGTCTTTTCGGATGGCGTTGTCGATGAAGAACTTGCCGTCAAACGATTGGCGCAGCACGGTGTCGCGCACGCTTTTTGCCTCTTGCAGCAGCTCCGGCATGTTGTAAATGCGCCCTGCCGATTCGAGGGCGCCGGCGTAGAGCATGTTGGTCGGATAGCTGACATCCTGGACGTAGCCGGCGGCCTTGGACCACTCGATGAACACCCAGTTCTCGAGCTTCTCGAGGAGACCGTCCTCGTTCTTGAACTTCTTGAAGTACTCGAACACGCCCAGCACCCGCGGCTTCAGCGCATCGACGGTCGCGCGGTCGCCGCTGCGAGCCGCGTATTCCTCGAGCTGCGGCACGAACCAGAGCGCGAAGTTCGGGATGAACACTCCATCCGGATGATCCGCCGGATAGGTCATCGGCAGCATGCCGTCGGGGAGGTATGCGAAGTCTTCGGGCAGCAAGTAGTTTTCGAAGAAGTTGTGCTCGATGCGCGTGTCGCCGCAGAGGTCGAACCCGGCGCGCGACGTGAAGAGGCTGTCGGCCAGCCAGGCGCCCCGCTCGCGCGAAGGACAGTCCATGAAGAGGTCGACCGCGTTCTGCCGGAAGGTCTCGCGGGCGGCTTCGAAGATGCGGTTGAGGCGCGGGTCGGAAGCGGTGAACTGCGCTTCCTGCACGTCGGGATTGACGTATTCGCGCAGGGAAATCGCATCGATGGTGCAATCGCCGTCCAGCGCGACGAGCTTCATGTAGCGGAAGTTGTAGGCCTCGATGGCTTCGAAGTTGTAGGCGCCCTCGGGCATCTTGAGGTCGATGATGTTGACGCAGCCCATGCGGCGGCAGTCCACGTCGTTGTCGGACAGAATTTCGTCGAAGGTGATGAAGAGGCGCGTGGGCTTGCGGCAGGTAATGCGCACACCGGGGAAGCCGGCCAGGTTGGTGCCGAAATCGAAGCTCGCGTAGGCGTTGCCCACAAGGTCCACTTTCGAGGCGGCGTCGAAGGGCACGGGGTCCGTCACGACCGGCACGGATTTGAGGCTCTGCATTTCGAGGCTGGGGATGCGGGTGAGTTCCGCTTCGGGGTAACCTTTGACCGTGGGACCGACGGTGACCAAG
>JAVEWL010000597.1:0-3829 GCA_034004565.1 FCB group bacterium
CCTGCTTCAGCTGAAGCAAAGCCCGAGAAGTCCGGCTGAAGCCGGCTTCTTGTGTAGAGAGCAGCCTTTACCCCCCTGCTGAAGCAGGGGGCAAAGGTCAAAAGCCCGCTGAAGCGGGCTATGGGACCTTCGCAATAGCGGCGAATTACGGCATTCGGCTGAGGTGTTACCCTTCTTTGTATTCTCTGCGTTCTTTTGTGGCTATTTCATTGCTTCAAAGATTCGTACACGCGAAGATTGCCCTCGACCATCCTATCCACGGTGAAATGCTCAAGGACGCGTTGGCGCGCATTCTTCCCCATGCGATCGGCAAGGCCGGGATCCTGGAATACGCGCACGATGGCTTCGGCAAGCGCTTCAGGCTCTTGCGGCGGAGCAAGCAGGCCACACTCCTCGTGGGTAATCATCTCGGGGATGCCTCCCCCGGCCGTGGCAACGACGGGCAGTCCGCAAACCATGGCGTCGAGCACCGACGTCCCGAGACCTTCCAGCTTGCTCGAAAGCACGAACGCATCGAGCGCGCGCAAAATGTGGGGCACATCCTTTCGGTAGCCCAGCAGAGTGACGGCGTGGCCCACGCCCAGCTCCGCAATTTGCGCCTCGATGGCGGGGCGGAGTTCCCCTTCGCCCGCAACGACGAGGCGCAGGTTCGGTATCTTCCGCAGGACGTGAGGCATTGCGGCGATGAGCGTGGCGTGGTCCTTGTGTCCTACGAGCGCCGCCACGTTTCCGAGCACAGGCACATCTTCCGGTATGCCAAGCTCGGCGCGCGGCAGGGGGCTCACGTCGAACCGCATCGGGTCGATCGCGCTGTGCACAACGACAAGCTGCGGAGGCCTCACACCGAACGCACGCAGCACTTCCCCTATCCGCTCCGAGATCGCCACCACGCGATCGGGCGCGCGGTATTTCCAACGGTTAAAGACATTGCGCTTCGGCTCGAAATCCACGCGGCGCGAGACGACCACGCGCCCACGACCCGCAATGGCCCGCGCCAAACACGCATGCGTATGGGCGTGGCTGGTATGCGCGTGAATGATATCGATCTCGTGGTTACGGATGGCCCGCGCAAGTTTGAAGGCGGTAAAAAGGTCCAGTTCGCCCGCGAACGGCGCTTCGATGCGCACCATGTTCGGATCGCCGTGCGCCAGGAAAGGCGAGCCGCGACGTCCGGCCAGAAAGTTCCAATGGCCGTGCCGCGCCAGCCCGGCGATGAGGTAATGCGCCTGTTGCTCGCCGCCGCGCCAGCCCGTCTGCTCGTCGATGTGGAGAATATTCACTAAGCCCCCCGGCCTCTTTGGTGCATTTCAATTGCGCGACGATATGCCTCGAGAGTCCTGTTCGCGAAAACCTCGACCGAGAAATCGCGCAACACCCGCCGCCGCCCGGCCCCGCCCATCTGCCTGCGCAGGTTTGCATCCGAGGCCAGCCGGCCCAGCGCCTCCGCCAATGGTTCGACCGTGCCCGCCGGCACAATGAAACCTTCCCGGCCCTCGTCGATGATTTCGGTCAGGCCGCCGTAGTCGGACGCCACCACGGGCTTCTCCGCGGCCATCGCTTCCTTCATGGTAAACGAAGAGGTGTCGCAGTCGATAGAAGGCTGCACGCAGATGTCGTACGCCTGCACGCATCTCGCCATATCGTTGCGGAATCCGGCGAAAACCACCCTTGAACCAATGCCCAATTCGCCGGCCAATTGTTTTAATGACGCCTCGAGCGGCCCCTGGCCCAGCGCCAACACCCGCAGCGACGGCAACTCACGTTGCAACTGCGCCACGGCGCGGAACAGAAACTCGTGGCCCTTCGCGGCAACGAGGCGCGCGGCAATCCCCAGCACGATATCCTGCTCGTCAAAACCGAACTCGCGCCGGGCACTTTCCCGCATCCCGCCGTCCGGGCGAAACGCTTCGACGTCCACGCCGTTGTGAATCGTGCACATGCGCGCGGCGTCGAAAGTAGACTGCGCGGCAAGCGTCTTGCGCACCACGTCGCACACCACGATCTGATAATCGGTCCAGTCGCGATTCAGGATGCGATTGGAAAGCGAATCGCGCACGGGGTACGTGTTGTGGCGCGTGCGCACGAGGCACACCGGGCGCCCCAGCATGCGATCGGCCAACCCAAACAGCCAGTGATCCTGGGAGCCGTTGACATGGACCACATCGGGTTTCTCTTCGCGCAGGACGCGCATCGCTTCACGCAGGTCGCTCCACCAGGCCCTCGGGCGCAAGCCGCCGCGCAGGGCAAAGCGCTCACTCGCGGCGCAGTGCGCGGCCGCGGCGCTGTCGACGAGCACGCTGCCCGGTTTACAGCCAATCGTAACGCCATGTCCGGCCCGCACGAATTCGGCCGCGAGGTTCGTCACATAGCGAACCTGTCCGCCGCCGTGGAGGTGCGGGTCGGTAATCAAGATTCTAAGGGAAGCGTCGTTCACGAGACCTCCACGAGCGTCTCGGCCGCCTGGTACGGCGGACACTCGATGTAGATTCCGCGAAACGCGCTCGACACGAAATGGCGCGCGTACAACACCACCGCATTGACGTGATCAAACTTGAGGCGGCTGCCGGCTTCGAAGAAATACGCCACCACGGGACGCGCATTCGGCGCGTAGCCGTCCCACGCGGCCACCGCGGGATACACTTCACACTCGCGCTCGTTCACCCAGGCGCGCAGGCCGATGTTCAAGGGGGCGAGATCGATGCCGTACTTCATCGGCAGCGGCGTGCGCACCGACTCCGGAATCCCCGGCACATCCGACGAAGTGCGGATGGCGTCGAAGAACGGCGGCACCTCGAAACGCACCACGAAGAACATGCGATTCGCATACGACCACACCGGGCGGCGCAATTCGAACGGCGTGACATCGAGGCCGGAACGCGCGGCTTCGGGCATGTACACCTGCGAGACAAGCCACACGTCGCGCCGCAAATCGGTTTCCAGCGTCCAGGGCATTCCCTCGAAAGCGCCCTTCGGCATGGACGCCTGTCCTTGCTCGAATGCGCACTCGACGCAGCTCCAATCGCCGATGTGTGTCGGCAGGGGCTCACCGGAAAAGGCGACTTCTTCGGCGTGCGATGCGGCAACGGTGCGGATCACGACCGGCGCCTTGCCTCCGCTTTCTCCGCGCAACACCAGGTGTCCGTCGAAGACGGCACTTTCCGCGCCGAACACTTCCGGGCGTTTGCGCTTGGCCGAAGCGGGCGAACGGCGCACGGCCTCGATAATGCGCGCCTCTTTCGGCGCCAGCGTAAGCGCAATCGTGCTGTCCCGGCGATAAAGTCCTTCGTTTGGACCGAGGTAATTCATCTCTCGCGGATACAGTTCGCGCACAACGTAGTCCGTGTCATGCTCCAGGTGCGGTTGGAGGCTCACCGCCTGCGGATCGTAGCTCGTGTTGAACAGAAACACGATCGCGCCTTTGCCCGATGTGTAGCTATACCCGTCCACGGGGTCCATACCGGGCGTGCCGAGGATCTCCTCGACCTCCCGCAGATCGTCCAGGTGCTCGGCTTCCCACGCCAGCCAGCGCCGCGCAAAGGCGAAATCCTCGTCGGTCGCATCCGGCGGAAGCGCCTCGAATCGATGGCGCAAGCCCGTAGCCAGGGCCGACACGACGGCATAGCGCCAGCCGACGCGGTCATGATAGTGGTACCACGGGTACACGCCCGTGCCGGGATATCAGTCTTTCCCGCAGGATTCCGGTCACATGCCGATGCTGTTCACAAGCTTATGCTTCGGCAGCAGAAAACTGCGCGAGCGGCGGAAATAGAGCCGGTTCATGTCCGCGAACAGGCGCGCGGGATGAATATCGGGCAGAGGCAGCGGATGG
>JAVEWL010000598.1:0-3825 GCA_034004565.1 FCB group bacterium
CCTTGCGCAAGTTCTCACGGGTCAGATTGGAGACCTTCAAGTGCGGGGCAACGCCCCATTCGCGCGGCACGTACTTCTTTAGCGCCGCGTCAATGCTGTTGAGGACACCGGAAATTCCAAGCTCCGGGTCTGCGGCGACGGTGAATGCGCTCAAGTCGCCGATGGTCTTCTCCCACATCTGCGGGCGGATTTCTTTGAGTCGCAGAATGATGTCGAGCAGACTGCCATGCTCCAGACTTAGCGCCCGCGATGCGGTACGGAGCGAGCGGAGATAGAGGAACCCGCAAAACTGCTTGTCCTTCTTTCCGAAGGGAGTTCCCTCGCCACCACCTTCCAAGGAGTGCGTGAAGTATGTATCGCCCTCGAAGTCGTCCTGCTCCGGGTCGTAGCTACCGATAAACGTCACCCGAACGGCGGCAGACACGTCGGGGTCGTCCACACCCCCAACGGGGGCTTCCACAAGCGCCTTGGTGGAGGCATTCCACCACTCCACCATGTCGGCGAATCTGTTTTGCTGCTCCTCGGAAAGCCCGGTGACAGTCACCTCGACTCGCACTTCCTTCCGTGGCTGGTCTATGGGAGATACGTAGTCGCCCAAGTGGAAGTCGTGCTCGTCGATTCGTGGATGCCGATTGAGACGATCCGGCCCCAAGGCCAAGTCCATCGCTTCAAAGACCGTCGATTTCCCGACGTTGTTGTCCCCGACGAGGACAACATGATCGGGGAACAGAAGGTCAGCTTCCTTGATACCACGAAAATTCTGTATTCGTAAGCGGGCAACTTTCACATCTCCCCCCTGAACGCTTTGTCGAGGATGGCCGGGAGCATTGCGTTCATTTCGGCATCCGTCTCCCGTTGGATGCGCCGAATCTCTGGCATCATTGCGAACATCGCCACTGCCCGCTGTTGATCTGACAGAGATGGCATCGAGAACGAAAGTTGTAGGAACTGCTCCGGCCTCGTGCGCTCACGACGCGCACCCACACCACGGGTTGCGTCTTTGAGGCGGCCCCAGAAGAACTCCGTCGGCACAATCGCCGCCAGATACTCCGGCAAACAACGCCCTTCCTTGCACCGGAATGTCCGATACTCCGGGGAAACGAAGTAGCCCTCCAAGCCTGGCGGGGTCACTGCAATCGCGCCTTCCCAGCCCTTGACCTGACTCATAACAAGAGCCGAGCTGTAGAGGCGATTGAATGTGCGATAAGTCGTTTGGCCGCCGAGTACCGGGGGTTTGGCGAACAGACCCCCGCCAAATCCGCGCACCCCGACTTGGGGATAGGGAATGCCGATCTCGATGGGCACCGCGTCTTCGTGAAGCTCAAGAAAGTTGCACAGAGGTTCTGGCGGTGACGAGGCCAACGTGGTATGCGTTGCTGCCACAAACGCGAGCGTTGCCTGATCGGACTGCTGGCGCAGGCCCTTCGCCTCCTCCACCTTCGCGGCCAATTCGTCGATTCGGGCGACGATGCGGCGCTGTTCGTCGAGCGGCGGGAGGGGGATCTCCATTCCCAGAAAGTGTGCTTCCTTCAATCGATTTCGGCTCGTCGGGGTTGCCCCGCTGCTCAAGCCGAGTGCGCGGAGCCACTCACTTTCTTGGCTGAACCACCATTTGAGATAGGACGGGTCCAGGCGTTCTCGATTGACAGCGAAACACGGGAACTCGTTGGAAACATGGCAATCGTTGGCGTCGTCGGCGGCGATTGCGAAGGAGCCCTTCCAAGCAAACAGCCGATTGTATACGAAGTCGCCCGCCTTCACGCGGTAGAGCGTATTGGCTTTGATGTTATGGCCGAACTTCTCATCTTTGACGAACAAGCCTTGCGCGTACCAACGTGCGCCGAGAAGGCGATAGATCCGCGAGGAATCGACAGGCTCCGCGCGATTTATGGGTGAGAGAAGATTGTCGAGTCGCTCTTGTGCCCAAACTACGCTCATCCACCCGCCCCCAGCGCCACCTTGATTTCCCGCATCAACTCGGCGATCCGCAGTTCCTTCTTAAGAATATCGTCGGCAAGCTGCTCTGGCGGCAGGTGCTCGAAGTCAACTTTTCCACGGGGATTCTTGCGGTCGAGATTACAGTTCGCATCCAGCAGCTCCTTGACCGGAACCTTCCATGCCTGGTCATTCCCTTTACGCTTGCTCCACCACGCGATGCAGTCCTTGAACTCGTCGAACTGCAAGGGCTGGGTCTTGGTGTAGTTCTTTCGGCCCTCGGGCAAAGGCTGCTCGTAATACCAGACTTCTTTCGTTGGCCCGGAGCGATTGAAGAAGAGGATGTTGGTCGGAATGCTCGTATAGGGTGCGAACACACCATGGGGCAGCCGCACGATGGTATGAAGGTTGAAGTCCTTGAGCAGTTCTTCCTTGATGCGTGCGCAGACGCCATCGCCGAATAGCGTGCCATTCGGTACAATGACGGCGGCGCGCGCGGGGCGGCTCGCCGAAGTCGGCTGGCGCTTGAGCTTGCGCATAATGAGTTGCAGGAACAGCAGCGCCGTCTCCGCGGTCTGGCGATCCTCGGGGAAGTTGCCCTGAATGCCTTTCTCCTCCTCACCACCAAAGGGCGGGTTGGTGAGGATCACGTCCACGCGCTCCTTCTCGCCGATTTCCGAGAGCTTGAAGCGCAGGGCATTGCCAGGGTCAATCTGCGGTGCGTCGAACCCGTGCAGCAGCAGGTTCATATGGCAAAGAAGATAGGGAAGCGATTTCGGCTCGTAACCCGTGACGGCCCCGGTCTGTAGCTTCTTGCGGTCGCCGACGGTCTTGACCTGCTTCTCGAGGTGGCTGAACGCCTCCACCAGAAAGCCGCCGGTTCCACTGGCGGGATCGAGCACGGTTTCTCCAAGGCGCGGATCAGTCACTTCCACCATGAAGCGCACGACAGCGCGGGGTGTGTAGAACTCGCCGGAGTCGCCCGCCGCGTCGCGCATTTCGCGGAGCATGGATTCGTAGAGCGCGCCCAGCGTGTGCAGCTCGTCGGACGACGTGAAGTGAATCCCGCCGACCTTGTTCACAATGTCGCGCAGGAGATAACCGCTCTTCATGCGGTTATCGACGCCCTTGAACACGGTGGCGATCACGTCGCGGCGGTTGTCGCCGTTGGAGCTTGAAAGCCCACGTAAATAGGCGAACAGGCCCAGCCCCTTCTTGCCGTCAGCGCGGACGGCTTCATCGTTGTTGATGAAGGCGAGGAGTTCGTCGCCGGTGACGCCTTGAGGGTCGGCGGCCCAGTCGCGCCAACGGTAGGGCTTGTCGATGGCGGGCTTAAACTTTTCCCCCGCGAGCTTGGCCTCTTCCTCGCGTTGCTGCTCAAGGTCGTCGAGGAACTTGAGGAACATGATCCAGGTCAGAAGCGGCAGACGGTCGAGGTCGCCGTTCAATCCCTTGTCTTTGCGCATGATGTCGCGGGCGCTTTTGAGGAGGCTCCCGAGCATCTGCGCGGTGGTCATCGGGGCGGCGACTTTGCCGCGCTTCTTAGCTTTGGCCATAGAGGAGTCTTTGTATGTCGTTTACGGCTTGTCGGAGCTGCTCCGCGCCGCCGAAGAGCTTGATGATTTCAGCGGGCTGGCCGTGGGTAGAAATGGGCGGAACCCGCAGCACGTCCGGTAGGACGAATTGCGCGTCGCCGTGTTCGGCGTATTTCTCCAGGAGCTCGTCGAGGATTTGACAGGCTTCGGGAGAGAATTTCTCGAAGTAATCCTTGCGTTCGGATTTGAGCCGTTGCGCCCGCTCACGACGGGTGCGCAGCGGCGCGTTGAACGCGAGATGGCAAAGCAGGTCGAAAGGATCGGCCTCGGCCTGTCCGGTTTGTTCAGCCAGAAG
>JAVEWL010000599.1:0-3824 GCA_034004565.1 FCB group bacterium
GTCGCCGCGGCGACCCAAGCGCGTGCTTCCCGCAGCGTACGGATCAAAACCGGCGGAAAGTCCATGTCGGGCCCTTGTATACGCGGGCCGTGGGAATCCTCGCGGCGCTGCAAATGGAACGGCAAAAGCTCAGACTTCAGGAAGGACTCGCGTCGGCTTGTCCTACCGAAACCGGCGTACCGCATTCCGGACAACGGTGCGGCGTGGCGCGCAGATCATACCCACAAACGGGACAGAGACCCTCCACCTGGGGCAGCGGAAGAAACAGCCGTTGGATCCCGTACACGATCAACATGTATATAGCCAATATGTAGTTCAGCAGCACGCCCTGCACAATCGTCGTGAGCAGAGTCCCTGCAAAGCCTCTTCCGTTTTCAACGAGCGCTTCCACTGCGCTCGTGCTTAAAATTCCCGGAAAAACATCCAGAGCCAAGCCGACTGGGAATACCGCGGACACGGCCACGCGCGTCATGTATCCGATGTAGAAGGTTCTGCGGACAAACGGGGCCTGCCTCAGACGCCAAACAAACGGCGTGCCATCCACAATGGTATAAACAACGACAAAAATGCCGACGCCACAAACCATGGCTCGCCAGTCGTACTCCCGCGATGCCCAGATGAAACTTGGGATAGCGATGATCGAACAGAGCAGGCTCCACTTGACAAGTCGTTCGGGAAGGCCTGCCTCTGAAACGTGCAAGCGGTCGTGTCTCATCCGCGTCCTCCTATGCGGCTTACGCCCCGACCGTCGCGCCGGTTCAGCCGTTTTTCGCAGCAGGAGTCATGAGGACGGCCTCGCCCGGAATAATGAAGTTCGCCGCGGCCTGTGCGGAACGATGTCTGCCCCGTTTGCGGCAAGGGATTCCCGCTCCGGCAAGCGAGAAGGGATTCTCGAACCAGCGCCCGCTCGCCCTTCGCGAACGTTGTTTTTGCAGCAGTTCACGCTTCCGGACGCTCCGAGCCGTGGTTCATGATGTCCCAATAAGCCGCGTAGCTGAAGACCCGATTGCGCTTCCTGGCCGTCAGTTCCTTCACGACGCCGAGTTGCTCCAGGTGGCTCAAGGATTCATTCGCCGTGGTGCGTTGACCACGGACGGCGCGGGAACCGGCCGTAACCGTGTTATAGAATCAAGGCCAGAATTCGAGGCGCAAGGGAGCCGGTGAAGAGGGCGACGGCCGCGATGGCCCACCCGTGGGGCATTCGCAGATGCCACCGATAACCGTACCACAAGCAGGCCCAGGTGCTCAGCAGGCAGAGCCACAACGTGGCATCGCCCAGATACGAATAAACCGCGCGTGAGACCTGCCAGCCGGGCGGCTTAAAGAAATAGGCCGCGTCGACGCAGGCCTCGGCGACACACCATAGCGCCATGCACAAAGACGCGAGAGCGGTGGCGTGAACATAGACGCGCAGGACTCGCCGCCAGGTGGGGGCGGCGCGGTCGGGCATTTCCCGTAGAATCAACAGGATGGCGAAGGTGCACAAGTGCCATATGGCGACATTTTCCAGAAAGCTCGTGCTCATGCGAAAATCGTAGGTGAAGCGCGTGGGCGGCACCGAGCGACCGAGCGCGTCCACCCGGCCGGACGTGGTCAATTCCCCCAGGTAATTCATCAGGGGATCGATCAGGAAGGCCATGGCTCGCCACCCGCCGGCGAAGAGAACTGCCTGGAGCAGCAGAAAGAAAAGCAGTGGCGGCAGTCGCGGCCGGCTGCGCTGGTTGTTGATGTTCCAGAGTCTCCAGGGACAGAAGGCGGCACGCAGCCAGGTGCGAAGCAGCGAGGCGACGGGCTGCTCGCGCCAGCGGTGTTCGAAGAGGTCGCTGTTGGCGTCCGAGGAGTCGCGGGCCTGGTCCCAGGTGAACGTCTGACCGCATTCGGGGCATCGGGGCGCGGGCAGTCCGTAGACGGAATAGTCGCAGTAAGGGCAGCGCAGTTCCTCCGGCGCGAGGGTGTCGAGGCCGGCGAGGTGCGGCGGAGCATCGGGATTCGGCAGGGCATGGCTTTGCAACGGTCCGCTCCCCATGGCCCGGCATGAGTCGTCCAGAGTTCGATTCGGAGCATTGTACGCCGCTTGGGCCTCGCGGGCGAGACGGCGGCCGTGCGGGAGTTGGACGCGGCGCCGCAGGGTTCCAAATCAGGCGCCGATCTCAATCCAGACCGTGGCAGCGCCCCACTCCTACTCGGCTACGGGCACACTTAGTTTTTCGGCTCCGCGTGCGTGTCCGGCCTGTTCGGTCTATTGGGATTTCGCGGACGGTCCATCAGGAAGGTGATCCGGTCGCGGTCCACCTTGTCGACGGATGACTCGAATATGCGTTTGACCGTGCGGATGTCCGTGCGGCGGGTGACGTGGGTCAGCAGGATGTTGGGTGAGCGCAGCCGGGGCAAAATGCCGGGCAGGTCGCGAACGTGGACGTGCTTGCCGGCTCGAGCGCGGACGACGTGGTCGGGGTCGAAAAAGGTGCATTCCATGATCAGCAGGCGGGCGTTGCGCACGTGGTCGAGATCGAAGAAGGCGCCGTCGGCGCTGTCACCGCAATAGGCGACCAGCGGCACCTCGATTGTGTGCTCGATCTCGACCCCCTGCTTTTTCAACTCAACCAACTGAGGCCCGGACCGATCGGTATACTCGGGCTTGAGCTTGTGCCGTAATTCCACCACGGAGAATCCCAGCGCGGACGCCCCGTGGTTGACGTCAAACGCGTGGAGGAACAGGTTGCGGCGAAGCGGAAACCGCTCGCCGTCCGTCAGTCCATAAAGCTCCATCGGCGAGGGGTGCCCCTCGATGTCCGCCCAGCAGGCCATCAACGCCTCGAAGCTCTTGATCAGCCGGCGGTGCATGAATACCCGCCCGGGCGAAGTTCCCACGAACGCCCGCTGTGACAGGTAGTACGGCACGCCGGCCGCGTGGTCCATATGCCCGTGAGAGAGGCAAAGCGTGTCAATGGGAATGATGTCGCGCGGAGCGCGTCCGGCGTCGAAGCAGATGTTCAACTCGGGCAGCGCGATGGTGGTTTCCTCGCCGGCGAGGGAGTAACCAACCACTTCGACACCGCCAACGGATTTGCGGACAACGGCAGTGGGCATCTATCCATGCGCCCTCCCTGCCGGGGGGCGACTCCAAAAGGTATCGTCCGTGGCGCTCGACCATTGGAGCACCCAGTACAATCGCGTCTTCCGGGTTGACCGCAACATTTCGTGGCATTACGGTAGAGCCGCGCCAACATATCGCGGCGCGGTGCGATTGTGAAGCCGTTAACGCCCTTGCGACCGGCGGCCGCGGCGGCGAACAGAGGCTAGCGGATAAATACCATGCGGTGCCCTTCCTGCAAAGAGTTGGGAAAGGACAAGGTCATCGATTCGCGAATGACCGAGTCCGGGGCGGCCATTCGCCGCCGGCGCGTCTGCCAGGCTTGTGGCCGGCGTTTCACCACCAAGGAGCGCGCGGAAGAGGAATTGCGGCTGGCGGTGATCAAGAAGGATCGCTCGCGCGTGCCATACCGGCGGGACAAGATTACGGCCGGCATCTACAATGCCTGCTACAAACTGCCGGTTTTAGAAGAACAAGTCGAGGAGCTGGTTGACGGGATCGAGGGGGAGTTGTTTCGAGATTTCGATCGGGAAGTGACCAGCAAAGAGATCGGCACGTACGTGGCCCGCCGCCTGCGTGATTTGAACCAGGTGGCGTACGTCCGCTTCATGAGCGTGTACCGCGAGATCAACGACGTGAACGAGTTCGCGGACGAGATTCGCAGCGTGCAGGAGCATGCCGCGACCGCGTCACCGGATCAGCAGACGCTTTTTGCCTAAGAGTGTTCGGT
>JAVEWL010000600.1:0-3823 GCA_034004565.1 FCB group bacterium
CTCCCCTCACCCTCGCCCTCTCCCCAGGGAGAGGGAAACCGTTTGGGGCGTGTACGGAGATGGTGGGAAAGATCGCAGATTGTGGTGTGTGCCCTCACCCCGCCCCTCTCCCAGGGGGAGAGGGTGTCCGCGAGGGGTGTGAGACGAAGGTTGGGGGTGATCCGGCGACTGCTGCGCAGGGCTTCTTTTCCCCCTCTCCCCCATCGGGGGTGAGGGGGCGACAGCCGCGCGCCTCGGCTGAGGGTTCTCCCCGAACGCGGGGCTTTTCGCTGATCGAGATGGTGGCGGCGATGTCTATCTTTTCGATTGGTGTGATGGCGTGCGTGGAGCTGTACTCGATTTCGCTGCGATCAACGATTGATGCGCAGGATCATACGCAGGCGGTGCTGCTGGCCCAGCAGGTCATGGAGGAGACGCTGGCCGACGGGTATCTGTCCGCGACGACGGACAGCGACGAGTTCGGCGAGGAGCATCCGCGACATTCGTGGGAACTCGAGATAACCGACACGGAGCAGGAAGGCCTGATGCAGGTGCGCGTGGTGGTGACGTGGCAGGCGCGCAACGGCGAGAAGCAGTACGAACTGGTGACGCTGCACGCGGACCGCGACGTCACGGGCACGCCCGACGGGTCGGATCCGTTGGAAACGACGGGCGCCGACACGACGCGGGAAGCGGCCACGGAATCGGCGGAACCCGCGGAGGCCGCGCCATGAGGGGCGAGCGCGGGTTCACGATGATCGAGATGCTGGTGGCGATCATGCTGCTGTCGCTGTTGACCGCATCGGGCTTCGCGGTGTTGAGCGCGGGCACGCGCGCCGCGGCGAAAACAAAGCGCCACAACAACATGCTGAACTACGGCCAGGCGGCGCTTACGACGATGGCGAGCGATATCCGGAGTGCGGCCGTTCGCAACAAGTTCGCGCTGGCCAGTCTGGATCGTGAGTACGAGGGACACGACGCGGATACGATCGATTTCATCGCCGCGAAGGCGCCCAAGCTTCCGCCGGAGGAAGACGATGACAGCGCGGCGCTGCCGGTGGGGCGCTGCGAGGTGGGGTATTACATCGAGAACGACGCCGACACGGAGGCGCAGTGGTTGTTACGTCGCGAGGACGGGTCGCTGGACGACGATCCGCTTGAGGGCGGCTCGGTCACGCTGGCGGGACCGCAGGTGACGGACCTGAACCTCGAGTTCTACGACGGTATCGAATGGCAGGACGGCTGGGACGACCAGGAGATCCTGCCCGTGGCCGTGCGAATACGTATTCTGGTAATGGATGTGGACCAACAGGAGAATCCTCTTGCCCTCAGCACCACAGTGCCCATCCTGGCGCGCTAAGCGCGTTGCGATGGAGAGGATCGTTCGCCCCCGCACTTACGCGGGAACGCAGGGGATTGCTCTGCGTGATGTTCCATGTCCACAAACCCAAGCTCGGACCTGCCACCCCCAAACTTGTTTGGGGGTGCTTGAAGTGCAACGCGATCGCGAACATTTCCCCCCCTGCCCCCCCGCCGGCGGGGGGGATGAATTCTCCCCCCCGCCTGCGGGGGGGCAGGGGGGGAAGCTTTTAGCATTCCCCGAAGCACCCCCAAACAAGTTTGGAGGTGGCATGAACCCGCGATCTTCGGGTGTCGCGCTTGTGTTTGTGTTGTGGCTGATGGTGCTGCTTTCGGCGGTGGCGCTGGAGATGGCGTTTCGCGGGCATCTGCGGGTGCAGGTGACGGCCTCGACGGGCGAGACGGCGAAGGCGTTCTACCTTGCGCGGGCGGGGATCGAGCAGTCGCTGGCGAACCTGGCCGAGACGGCCGAGCTCGACCTGGATACGGAGACTCAGGAGCGGGAGGACGAGGAGCAGTTTGTCAACGTGCCGTTCGGCGAGGGGTCGTACACGCTGTACGCGGGCATGGACGAGACCGGCGAGCCGCGATACGGGCTCGCGGACGAGGCGGCGAAGCTGAACATCAACACGGCGGACGCGGCCGTGCTGCAGAAGGTGCCGATGTTGACGCCCGACATTGTGGGAAGCCTCGACAACGTCCGGAAGCGGCAACCGTTCCAGGACATCAAGGACCTGCTGATGTTCGAGGGGGTGGACATGTTGCTGCTGTTCGGCGAGGACGTGAACGAGAACGGCCTCCTCGACGCCAACGAGGACGACGGCGACGAGACGTGGCCGCCGGACAATGGCGACGGGATGCTTGATTGCGGATGGTCGGCGATGCTGACGACGTGGTCGGCCTCGCGCAACGTTTCCAGCGACGGACAGGAACGCGTCAACCTTAACGACGCCGATGCCGACGAGATTACGAAGGCCGTGAGCGAGATCGATACGCAGCACGCGGATTCGATTGTGGCGCGGCGCGAGCAGGGGGAACTCGGCAGCGTGCTCGACCTGCTGGATGTCGAAATGGTCGAGAAGGTGGAAGCGTCCAACGAGCAGCAACAGCAACAGCAGAATGGCCAGCAGAATCAGCCGCCGCCGGAGAATCAGAACAACGAGCAGAACGGTAAGCAGAGCAACGGCGGGGATAAGAAAGAAGGCAAGAACGACAAGGACTCCAAGGATAACAAAGACGGCAAGAACGGCAACAATGGCCAGGAGTCCAAAGAGGGCGAGCAGAATTCCGAACAGGAAGAAAAGAAGTCCGGGGAAAAACCCAAGTACACGTACAAGAGCACTGGGCAGAAGGCCTTTGATCAGGACAGCCTGAAGCGGATTGCCGATCGCCTGACCACCAGCGACGACGAAGTGCAGACGGGGTTGGTGAACATCAACACGGCTTCGATGGAGGTGCTGTCCTGCCTTCCGGGGCTCGACGAATCGCTGGCGCAGTCCATTGTGATGGCGCGCGACGGCCGGGCGGGCGGGTTTCCGTCCACGATGGACTTGCTGGACGTGTCCGGCATGACCGTGGACATCCTGAAACAGTTTTACGGACTTGTTGCGACACGCTCGGACGTTTTTACCGCGCGTTCGATTGGTGTGCTGCGCGGCGGGGCCGTCCGCGCGAATGTCAGCGCGGTGCTTGATCGAACCGAGAGCAATGTCCGCATACGGTATTGGCAGGAACACGATTGAACAGAACCCGTTCGGCAACGGAACGCGGAGGCTCGTGAATTGGCAGTGACATTGAACAAAGGCACCCCGGTCGGGGCGGTCGTGACGGTACCGGAGCCCGCCGCGGGGCACGCGCGCCGCGCGGTGGTTCTTGAACAGTCCGGCGGCGGCTGGAAAGCGGTCGAGGCGGAAATCGGGGGCGACCGCATCGTGATTTTGAACGCGCAGGCGGTCGCCGGGCCGCTAGGACTGCCCGAGGCCGTTCGCACGCGCAACGGCAACGAGGTGGCGCTCCTGCCCGAATTGCTGACCTGCGTGTGCCGCGTGTTCGACATGCCCGGCGCGGTGGGCGATCAGGTGCGCAACATGGTGGCGCTGCGGCTGGAGCTCGAGCTGCCCTATCCTGTCGAGGAGAGCACCTGGGCCTGCGAGGCGCAGACGAACGGGCACGGTCCCTCGGGCCGGGTGCTGCTGATCGCCGCCTCCACGCAGGAGATCGCGCTGGCGGAGCACATGCTGCGCGAGTGGGGCGTGCGGGATGCGGACGTGGAGTTCGCGCCGGCCGCGCTCGCGGAATTGGCACTTGCGACGAACGCTTCGGCTGGGTCGCTGGCGATCCTTCGCGTGGAGCAAACGACGGCCACGCTGGTGCTCGGGCACGGGCGCAGCCTCTGCTACACGCGGCAGATCCGGCTGGACGGCGCTGCCGAGGGCTGGATCCCCTCGCTGGCCCGCGAGGTGAACCAGTCGCTCTACGATTATCA
>JAVEWL010000601.1:0-3823 GCA_034004565.1 FCB group bacterium
TTGGTCAGGCTGTTCTTCAACTCGAAAGTGGCAATGGGCAGGCCGTTGATGAACAGCGCCAGGTCGAGCGCGAGTTGGGTCTCGTCGCGGCTGTAGCGAAGCTGCCGCGTCACGCTGAAGCGGTTGGCCGCGAAGTGCTCCTCCGCCGTGGCATTGCCCGGCGTGGGCGTGCCGTAAAACAGGTCCACGTGGTGCGGGCCGTCCTTGACCCCGTGGCGCAAGACATCAATCGTACCCCAGCGCGTGACCTCCCCCTGCAGGCGTGCAAGGAATTTCCGCCGCGTGGGTCCATCCTCCTCCAGCATGAGCGCCTCGGCGATTTCCGGCTGCGTCTCACGCAGAAAGGCACGCAACTGCGCGAGGTCCACGCAGTATTCGCGGTCGTAGTCCTGCCCATATCCGGCAATCCATCCGCTGCCTTCGTACTCACCCCCGGCTTCCCGGGTCTCCCCGGATGGTGTGGGCTCGCAGGGATGCCCCGCCAGCGCCTTGCAGATGAGGCGCTCCAGGCCGCGTTCTGAGGTGTCGGTGGTCATCTTGTGGTCCATGAGCGCCTCTCACCGCCTCAGTCTCGAGGCCGGCGATGAGCGGTCTCTTCTTCCAGGTCCTTTGCTGAATCCTTTGCCAAGCGAACGGAGTGCCTCGAACTCTCTACAAGGGCATAATTTATTCTGGCACAGCATGTTGCGAGAACAGGCTCGCGCTTCGGCCTCCTCAATCCAGATCAAACGTCGAAGTGGCAGCGCACTTTCTTATACCCCACCAGGTCGCTGAACAGCGTGTAGTTGTGCTTTTCATACCGGATGCGCCCGGCCGGAATGGCCGGGTCCACGCGCAATTGCTCGGCGAACTGCCTCACGGCCTCACGCGTTGGTCTCTGGCGCAATCCTGCCTTCTTCCATGTGTCCTGAGACACCAGCGTATCGCGCGCGAAAGCGTCCGCCTCGCGTTCCATCGCGTCGGCGTCTTCGTTGTCCAAATCGTCATAGAAAGCGAGAATATCATCCCTGCAAAGGTGCTTGACCACGTGACCGAGTTCGTGGGCCAGCGTGAACCAGAAGTTGTCGAGCCGGTCGTGCCGTAGCGTCAGCGCGATGAGCGGCGCGCCCGAGGGAAGCCGCAGGGCGGCCCCGTCGAGGTAGGTGCCCGGCAGATGGCGCTCAACGACGACGTGAATCCCGATCTTCTGCAGGAGTTCCCGGGCCAGTCGCGGCCCCGCGTCCAGGTAACTGAGTTGGACGAGGTCGCGCAGGAGGGAATCGGTTACGCGGGCCGCTTCGAAAGGCGGCAGTTCCTCGCGCAGGGCCAGCGATGCCACACGCAGGTGCCATGCCCTCAACGCGTGGGGGTCGACCTTCTTCTTCGAGCGCACATACTGGCGGTTGAATGCGGGAATAAGGGCATTGCCCCCGGTCCCCGGCAGGAGACGGCACATCAGGTCTTCGAGGTTCTCGCGGGCCTCCCCGACAGTGCCTTGAAAGCCCGGAAACCATCCACGCTTCACCATCTCGGCGATGGGAAACTTGTCGGCGCCCAACTCCACACACACGGAATCCAGGGTGGCTCCGGGTTCCCGGAGAAGCACTTCCGCGGGGATTCCCAGCCCCGTCGCGAGTTTCCGAATCATGGTCAGACTCAGGCCGCGCCGCCCAGACAGGACCTCCGAAACCTTGCTCGCGCTGCCCAAATAGGGCGCGAGGTCCTTCGGCTTGAGCCCCTGCTGTTCCATGCGAAAGCGAATCGCCGTGAGCGGGTCGGGAAGACCGATGGGAAACGCCGCCGCTTCGTAGCGCTCCACGAGCAGCGAGAGCAGTTCCAGCTCGTCTCCTTCCGCCGTACCGGGCGCGGCGTCAAAGATTTCGTCGATACGGGCCAGCGCGGCCTCGTAATCGCTTTGGTTCTTGATCACCTTGGGCTTCATCAGATGCTCTCTGCGTTGATGGCGTCATACTCCGCGTGGGTGCCCACAAACCGAATGTAGACAATGCGTACCGAATAGTTCACGGCAACCACCAACCGGTAGGAATTGCCACCGATGTTGAAGACGACCCGGTTGTTCTTCAGGATGCTCGCGCTGCGGTATTTCGCCTTCACCTGCGCGGGCGTGCCCCAATCCGCCGCCTTCGCTTCCGCGTACCACGCCTCCAGTGCCCCTTTGGCCTTGGGCTCACGCTCCCAGAACGCGCGCAGCGCCGTTCTCGCAATAACCCGCATCAGTGTACCCGTTCCCGCTCAGGAAAGCAAGCGGTACTTCCCAAATTGGGAACCCCGTGTATTGTCGCGTCCAGTGTCACGCCTCCACCTCCTCCAGTCCGGGGGAATCGGCGGCGGCGCGCACGCCGTTCGTGCCCGACACCACGTCCGCGATGAGTGTCGCAAGGCCTTTTTCGCTTGTGTCCGCCGGCAAGTCAGACTCCCGGTTATCAAACAACCATCAAACAAATCGATTTGGGTCTAAAGCAATATCTTGCAGCATGTTACGCAATACCGTGGCCAAGAGGATAGCCTCTTCAGAAGGTCTCCATCAAGAAAATGAAAGCGCCGCCGCGACCGAGAGCGCGACGACGCTAAATAATAAATATGCGATTTACTTGCTGTTGCTCTGTGCCTGATTCGTTGGCTTCTTATCTTGCCATACCACCCTTGATTTGGCATTCTCAGCCGCCCTCTGCATTGCCGCCTGCATCTTCGCTGGCGTGACTTGGACTTGCCTCACCTGACTCCCTTCCCGCCTCGACATTGTCTCCTCCTCTCCAGAACGGTTGAACGATTCCTATGGCAATCTCTTCTCGCTCAAGATAGCTCCAAGGAAACTCCGGCAGCCGCATTGTGCCATCTTCCGGATCCCACTTCAACGTCTCGCCTGTGTCCTTGTCCTTCCTTTTCAGCGGGAACCCAGACCCCTGCTTCATCGAGAAAAGGTCGAAAAAACGGCGCGGCCCAACGCCCACGAATGGCTCGAAGGCTACCCGCCTGTCCTCCTCATCCCTCGCTTCGTGAAAGCCGGCAAATGCGGAATCGGTGTGGAAGTCGAGCGCCTTGCTCTTGGGGTAGGGCTCGACGTACACGACGCGATCAATCCCAGCGGCGATAATGTGCTTGGCACAGTTGTGGCAAGGGAATGTCGTTGTATACAGGGTAGCGCCTTGGCAGCTTATGTTGTTTCTCGCACAGGTTAGCAGCGCGTCCATCTCCGCATGAACGGGGCGGCCGTATTCGGTGATGTCGTCAATCGTGCTCTTTTCCAAAGCACCCTTGAGCAACTCCCATTCCGCCGGATCGCGCGGTGGCTTCTTGGCCTTATCCCAAGCCTTCTTCATCGCACTAATAGCGTCCTCGATGATACGCGCTTTCTCTTTGTCGTTCCGATCGCAGTGATGCATGTGGTCCCGGCCACCCGGCACATCAAACACATTACCGTTGCTTTCCAAACTGGGCCAGTACGTGCCACCCTCCGCTCGGGGACATTCATTGGCGCCTGTCGCGAGTATGGCCTCATCCCGAGCAATAAGAGCGCCAATCTGTCGTGATAGGTCCGCCGAGCGGGTTGCCGCGGCAAAGGCCATGAACATCGCATATTCATCGAAAAGCGGTGTGCGGTAGGGATCAGCGAAGACAATGTCCAAGAACCGCTGAAGGGTGACCATGGTCTTGCCGCCGTCGGTTTCGGCATCTTCCCCGTCTTTCTCTTGGTCGTACTGCGTATTCCGAGCCATTGCGGCCACCCATTCCGATTGATTCCGGTCACCCATTCCGACGGAAGGCGGCCACCCATTCCGATTGATTCCGGCCACCCATTCCGATTGAAGGCGGCCACCCATTC
>JAVEWL010000602.1:0-3822 GCA_034004565.1 FCB group bacterium
CCCTACCGCATCAACGTCAACGCGGTCTGCCCAGGCGTGGTCCCGACGCCCATGTGGGAGCAGATCGACCGCGACCGCGCCCGCTTCATGGCGCAGGACCCCCAAACGCGCGCGAGCACGTCGAGTGAACCCGCCAAACCGGGCGAGGCGATGAAGGCCTTCATCGAGAAAGTCCCTCTCCAGCGCTCGGGCACGCCGGACGAGGTCGCGGCGGCGGTGGCCTTCTTGTGCTCCTCGGACGCGGACTACATCACCGGCCAGGCCCTCAACGTCGACGGCGGTTTTGAGATGGATTGAGGTCTACGTTCGTAGTGTGCCCGTAAGGGCATCTCCTCGTAGGGCGAGCGTCCCCGCTCGCTGCAGCAGAGACCTCCTGCCCATGAAAAGCACGAAGCTCGAAATCCGAAATCCGAAACAAGTCCCAAGCACGAAACCCAAATGACCGAAACGCTATCGCTCGTCGCAATCTCCGTTTGCGACATTGAGATTTCGATCATTCGTGCTTGTTTCGAGTTTCGGATTTCGATATTCGGATTCTCCCGTCGGGTCTTCCCGCTTTCTTCTTGCTTCCCTCGGCCCCTTTCGCGATACTGGATGAAGCGGCAACGACGCGGTTGGCGGTTCCGGCATGTCGGATGGGCCTGGTGAGGTCGAGATGAGTCTGACGGTTGCGACAGTCCAAGTATCGGGCGAAACGAGATAGGGGGGCGACAATAGGTGGCTGTCGCTGTCCCTATTTCCCCTATTTCCCCCTGTCCCTACTCCCCACGTTCGCTTCCGCCAGACGAGATTCTCGACCGTGGGCGAGCCTATTAAAGATGAGTAAGAGATTTCTGGGTATGGCATAGCCAAGTTGTGTTGTGTAGTTACTCTTGAGTGGTCATTCATATGAAGCGATACCGAGTCATCGCATTTGATTTTGACTCAAGGGCCTATTTCCTTCGAGAACACATCGAAACGGAATGGGAGCAGCGAGTCAGAGAGAACTGGATCGAAAACCGAAACAAGATCATGCAGGGGCTCATAGCTGAATTCGGCGAGATCGCCTATCCCATGAAGATCAACAACTTCATTGAGATGGGGTTGAAGCCTTTCTCTGTGGTGGCTTTTCACAATCGCTTCTTTGATCAGGCGAGGAAGGCTTTCGTTGTTGGAGCCTACTATCCTGCCCTGACAGGCGTGTGTGCGCTTGGCGAGAGAATTCTGAACCATCTGGTTCTCTGTCTGCGCGAGCATTTCAGGTCAACCTCGGAGTACAAGCGAGTCTATCGGAAAGCGTCGTTCGATGCTTGGGACCTTCCCATTGGTGTATTGGAGGCTTGGGGCGTCCTTCAGCCGGATACCGTTGCGAGATTCCATGCACTGAAGACAATCCGAAATGACAACATTCATTTCAGATACGAAACGGACTACAACGATCGGCAATATGCGCTTCAGGCAATCACCGAAATGACGGAGATCATCAAGTGTCAGTTCGCGGCGGAGGGGCCCCTACCATGGTTCATTCCACGGACCAAAGGAACCGTCTACATCAAGAAGGAGTGGGAGACACATCCTTTCATAAGGGAAGTGTACCTCCCAAGCTGTGTGCTTGTCGGACCAAGGCACAGGATGGAGCATCGAAACGGTCATTGGTCTGTGGTTGATGACGAAGAGTACGAAGACCGCGAGATTACGGACGAGGAATTCGTTTCATTAACAGGAAAGATAGGACAGGCGTAGAGATCACGCAGCATCAAAGCGGCTGGATTTCCGGGGACATCTTACTCTTTTCGGCATCCGACCTGACTATGGTGGAAGAACGGGGCCAGCCCGTAAAATACAAGTTACGGGGTCATTTCCTTCGTGTCGTGGTGACTTTGTGTGAGCATGCCTTTGGGGTGCGGCCGAGCCGCCGGGAAGCGGGTTCACCACAGAGGCACAGAGACCGCAGAGAAGAAGACCCTATGCCTGTGTCCCGTGACTCGTGCCCCGTGTCCCGTTCGGTATCGGCGGAAATCGGCGCAATCGGTGGATGAAACCCTCTTCTTGATCCACAGATTCCGCAGATTTGCGCAGATTTGGAGAGAGCGGAGGCGGACAAGGAATTGCTTCTCACGCAGAGCCGCAGGGAATCATAGGTTCACACCTACACATTTCACTTTCTGTCACACACCGTCCTCCTGGCCCTGCGGCAGGTGGTGTGAGGAGGTGGTGCAACCGCGAAATACGCGAACGACGCGAAAGAAGAAAAAGACGCGGGGACTCCCTTCGCATATTTCGCGTATTTCGCGGTTCCGTTTCTTTGGGTCGCTTGCTTAGAGAGATGGTGGGCGGAGCCCACCCTACTACAGCGTCCACTTTTATTGAGTGTTCGGTGTGCTTTGGATCGACCCGTTTGGAGTTCCGCGTTCACGCGGGTCAGAATCGTCCGCCCAGCCTTTGAAACCCCGAGGTTACGATAGAGGAGCCGGCTGCGCCGCAAGACCCTTGGACCCGCCTGAAGGCGGAACTCCCAACAGGTCCGCCGATCACCTGTTTAGCATGGACGCAGTACTACCGCTGCCGCCCCATCTCTGCGTCCTCTGTGCCCTCTGTGGCGAAAACCCTCAAGGGTGTGCACGGCCCACGCTGCGGGGACGGTCCCCCGCGACTGCCATTGTGGCAGTCCCAGAGGGCGTTTCGCCAGGATGCAACCCAGTCTGCGAACCACCGCCCGCAACTCCTTGTGCGGCCAGGGCTTGCCACCACTCCCGCCGGGAGGCAAAAGAGTCTTGGGATGGCATGCGGTTTGCTCATGATGGAATTGGCTTGTCAGTATGATAGGTAGGCAATATGAGACGAATCGTTCAATAGTTCAGTCATAGATCAGGAGGGCTCATTATGACCAGTGCCGCGCAAGTCCGTGCCAATCGTTCGAACGCCCGGAAGTCCACCGGGCCGCGTACGCCCCAAGGGAAGGCGACAGCGTCGCGGAATGCCGTCAAACACGGGCTCTTGGCCGAACAGGTGGTGATTCACGGAGAAGACCCGGCCCAGTTCGAGTGCTACCGGGACCGGATGCTGGGGGAACTGGCCCCGGCCGGGACGGTGGAGGAGATGCTGGCCCAGTCCGCCCATGGCGGATGAGCCTCTCCTGGCGGCTTCGGCGGGCGGAACGGCTCCAAAGCGCCGTCTTCGCCACGGTCTACCGCGAGAATGCGGACGATGTGGTGCTCTGGCCCAAGCATGGACTGCCGATCCAGCCCGGCCCGGGCGAGGACGAGGTGATCCTGGGGCAGGTGGTGATGACGGACTTCGCCCGCGCACAGGTGCTGGACCGACTGCTGGTCTATGAGCGGCGGATCGAGAATAGTCTGTACCGGACGATGGCGCAACTGCGCCGGGAGCGGGAGACCCGTGTGGCGGCGGCCGGGCCGGAAGAGGTCTCGCGTTCCGACGTCAGCCCTGTGGCTGGTCGGGAACCCACAGCACCGGCGGAATTGGCTTCGTTTGGCGCGAACGTGGTATCGGAGGCAGCGGCGAATGTGGTCGCGCCGGAGGGAGGAGCAGGAAGCGGTTGCGACGCTCGTATCGTCTCTCGGTTGCGTGGGGGCGTTTCGTCCAGCGGTTGCGTCGGCCGGGCGCCGGCCCCACGCGTCACGCCTGTCGCAACCGAAACGAGCCTCGCAACCCCAACCGTGAGCCCGTCGGCCACACTGGAAGGGGTCTCACGTTCCGACGTCAGCCATGCGGCCGGTCAGGAACCGGTAGCAGAGGCGGAATTGGGTTCGTGTGGCGCAGAAGCGGTGCCGGAGGCGGTGGCAAGGGGTGAAGAAGGCGGTTGCGGTTGCGATGCGCGTT
>JAVEWL010000603.1:0-3817 GCA_034004565.1 FCB group bacterium
CGGGCTCTACTTCGTCATGACCGGCCTGCACGCCATCCACATGGTCATCGGCATTGGCGTCATGAGCTGGCTGGTGGTGCGCACGTACCTAGGGCATTTCAACAGCGCGTATTACGAACCCATCGAGATCGGCGGGCTCTACTGGCATTTCGTCGATATCGTCTGGATCTTCCTGTTCCCCTTGCTCTATCTCATTGACCGCTCCTCATACCACGTATAAGGCAGGTGACTCATCATGGTCCATCACGAAACCGATCCTCTGAAGACGTACTTCGCGGTGTTCGCCGCGCTCATGATCCTGCTTGTCGTGACCGTGTGGGTGGCCTTCCACCACTTCGGCATCTTTAACCCCATCATCGCCGTCGGTATCGCCACCGTGAAGGCCGTGCTGGTGATCCTGTTCTTCATGCACGTGCGCCACGGCTCACATCTGACGTGGGTTTTCGCCGCCGCGGGCTTCTTCTTCCTGGCCATTATGATCGTTTTCATCATGAGCGATGTCCTCAGCCGGAACATGATGGATCTGACCGAAATGCAGGCCCTCCCCGGCCCCTTCGAGATGCTCATGCAGGAAGAAGTCACCCCCACCGCCCCGAAATAGAAGATCACCACAAAGCCACGAAGACACTAAGAACTGCAAAAGTATGGCAACCGTAATTGGGACAAATGGCGTTCGGTTGCGATTCTTTTGCAGTTCTTAGTGTCTTCGTGGCTTTGTGGTGATCTTGTCTACTTCGTATCCTTCTTTCGCACGGCGCCGCGGGAGATGTCCTTGGGGTCGATCTTACGCTTTGGCGGCAGGTCGCTCGCGGCGATGTCCACTACCGGCATCGCCTTGTCCGGCGCAACCTCTTCCAACTGGATGAGCATCGGATCCAGCGACTGCAACTCCATCGGGAAGGTCACCCAGCGCCCGCGCAGAATGTCACGCCCGCTCTTGCGCGGCCCTTCCAGCGTGCAGCGCACGGTCTCCTTGCGCAGGTTCACGATGTACAGGTAGCTCTTTCCGCCAAAATCGATGTGGCGCGTCTTGACGCCTTCCAGGGGATATCCGTACTCCTTGACGGCCCGGGGCAGTTCCGCCACGGCGCCCATGGAGTACGCCGCATCCATCGCGTCGAGGTACCCTTCCGCGGTATCCGTTCCGCGCACCAGGATGGTGTGCGGCGTGGGACTCAGCAGGTCCTGGCGCGACGTGCCGCGCGCGGTGAAGGGAATCGGGTTACCGGGGCGTATGATGACGCCGCCGGCCTCGTTGTACGCGTTGATGACATTAAACGTGCGATCGGCGCCGGGGGCGGATTTGTGATTGATAATCTCGGAACCCAGGGCCGGCGCATCCGGAATCACCAGAATGTTCACACCCGCCAACCCATCCCGTACGATTTGCTCCTCGGTGATGAATCGAATTTGGCGTCCCGCGAACGAGCAACCCTCGAACGCGCGCCTCACCGACGCCAGGTACGGGTCGCCGCTCTCGTAAATCTTCGACGGCATGCTCCATAGGATGGCCACGTCCGCCGGGGCCTGCTGGAAGGCCGTCACGATTTCGGCCAGCCGGTTCAGGTCGAGATTGGCCGTCGCATAGGCTTCAAGGCATTCCGGACGATCAAGCAGCGTCCCATCGAGACCGTCTTTGGCCGGCGCGTGGGACCAGGTGGCGAGCGCCGACGCGTTCAAGCCCGACATGGCACCGTCCAACAGCGCCGTATACACATACGATTGCAGGTTTCGGTCGTACGGCAGCTCGCTGGAGAGCAACTGATGCCCGACGTTGTAAACAGGCTTGTCCGGCGCGATCGAACGGAGCAGGGTGTAGTTGAAACTGGCGTTGGGGTAATTGAGCGCGTATACCCCGCTCGAGGGACTGTCGTCCACGGCGCAGCCGGAAATGTCCATCATCTGGCCCAGCGCTTCGCGGTCGATCCCCAGTTCCGCCTCACCCGATGCGAGCACATTGTCGGCCAACTGCACAAACGACGGCACGTCCGGCGCCGCGGCCGACACGATGTTGTTCATCCAATTCAGGTAGTCCGTGCCGAGCCACTGGTTGTACGCCTGCCAGTCATACTGATAGCCAACGCGTCTCTTGTAGTCGTAGCGGCCCGGCTCCCAAATCAGGTCGAGCTCGCCAATATTGCGAAAACGCGCCTTCCACACCCGGTTGATTTCCTCGACGGACGGGTAGGTTTCCTGGATGTGCCCGAGGAAACCGGCTCGCACCGCCGGGCCGTCGAACTGGAAGGCGGGATTCTGAGCAATCACCACGCCGTTCACCATCGTCTGGCCCTGTAACGGCGCGACCGAGGTCCGCAGGTAGTCTTCGATGAACTCGCGCGCCTCGGCATTCGCCAGGTCGATATCCGAATTTCCTCCGCCCGCGACGCGAATGTCCGGCCGCGCCAGCGCCGCCGCGTCGGACACCTTGAACGGCGACAACAGCACCGTCAGCGAGACGTTTGCGTCCCGCGCGAGATCAAACGCCGACGCGATCGACTCCACGCTCATTCCCGGCTGTGCCAGGTCGAAGGCCGCGAGCCCGAGCTTCATCTCGCCCAGGCGGGGCAGATCGCGCAAGAGGTCCTCGCCCCCGCGCCCGCCCATCAGAAACACGGGGCGGTTGTCCGCATAAAAGCAACCGTTCCGAATCCGCAGTCCACCCAGGCTCACCGGCGGCGTCGAGCCTGACAGTTCCGGCAATTCCTTCGCCAGCGCCAGCCGCACGCGAACCGAGTCCGTCGTATCCAACGCGTAATTGGCGTAGTACTCGGCGCGCTGCCATTCGTTGCGCGCAAAGCTGTCGCGCGCCCGCGCCGCAAATTCCCGCGCCAGCGCCAGCCGCATGCGGGCATACGGCACCGGGTCGTCCTTCATCGTTTCCTGAACGAACTGCGCCATGCCCGTGGCGGCGGTCGAGGCCTGCTCGATCTTTTCCGCCAGGGGCAGCTCGGCCATCTTGGTGAAGACAACCTCGCACCACGGCCCTTCAAAGGCACCGCGCCGCAAGAGCGTGAACCGCGCCCAGTAAATGCCCAGGGGCAGACTTTGCGTGTCCCAGACGAACTGGCACTTGTTCACGCCCGGCTGAACGGAAAGCTCGATGCTTTTGTCGTGGACCGTTTCGCCGTTGCCGTTCCGGATTACGCCGACGACCTGGGCCTCGCGCAGCACGCGCTCGGTCCGGATCTCGCACAGGAACTCGACGGGCGATGTGGGCGCGGGTTGAAGATTAACCTGTACGTCCAGCGTGGTCTCGTCGGCCGCTTCGGCCCGGCTGGACTCGACACGGTAGCGCGCAAGCCCTACCGGGGCCGGCGCCGGGTCGGTCTGGGCCGAAGCCAGGACCGGCAAAAGCAGTGCCGCAAACAAACTTACAAAATGGCGCGCCATCCGCATATCCTTTCCGTCCCTTCCTGGTGTTCGCGACCGACATTCTAGAAGCCGGCAGGCCCGCTGTCAAAGACCTAACGGAAGCACCCCTCATTTCGTTTACGGCCCATACCTTTTTCACCTCTCCTTATATACTATGCGGCACAAGATTACACGCTGTTGGCGGACAAAGCATCCGATCTCACAGAATCCCTTGACACAATAATGGACTCAAGTGCCGTCTCGATAGAGGGTTACGGAGGATTGTCCGTGCTTGAAGGAGAAAAGTCCGGTGACGAGGGAACCTTTGGCTTGTAAGGTAGGTCGAAGACTGGGCAGAGGAACACCTGCAACCTTTGGGGGAACTTTTCTAAAACCCAGGGTATTGTAGGAAGTAATGCACCACAAAGTTGAGTGATTTCACAGTTAGAGGCGTGTGCTCACCCAC
>JAVEWL010000604.1:0-3811 GCA_034004565.1 FCB group bacterium
GTGGTCTATATTCCGCGCAAGAAGCCCGTGCGCGCGCAGGAGTTTGTGGGGCGCGTTGCGGGCACGATAACCCCCATCTTTAACCTCTATACGCAGGCCTACGACGCGTATTACACGAAGGACAGGTTCGACCGCATTCTGGACCAGAACGACGACAACGGCACGACGCTGGGAATCCTGCAGGGTCTGCGTGAATTCAGCAGCCTTGTGGATGCGGTGACGCCTGTAGTGGCCCCCTAGGAGTCCATATGACGACTGATTTTTCAACCGATCTAATCCCGTATTCGCCCCAGGCGGCGACCTCCGGCGGCGGTGGCATGGAACGCGGCATTAACGTCATGCGAATGCTTCGGCTTCGGCTGAAGCTGATGATTGCGGTGTTCGTGATTGTCGCGGTGCCGGCCGTGGCGGCGGTGTGGCTTCTGATCCCGCAGGAATACACGGCGTCGGAGAAGCTTCAGTTCGATTCGAAGACGATGAATATCCTGTCCGGCAAGGGCCAGATGCAGGCCGGCGAATGGGAGAAGTGGGTCTTTTCGCACGCGGCACTGGTGAACGATCAGCAGTTTCTGACGAGGCTCCTGAGCGATCCGAAGGTGCGCGATCTCCCGGAGATCCGGGCGCAGGACGACAAGCCGAGCTACCTGAAGGGGCGTTTGCAGGCGAGGCTGATTCCGCGTACCGACTTCCTCGAGATCTCCGGGACGTTCGGGGATCGCGAGACGGCCAAGGACATCGTGTCGTCGGCCGTGGGGCAGTTGGAGAAGCTCGCGCTTCAAAAAGAGCAGACGTTCCGGAACGAACGGCTGCAAAGCCTTGTGAAGGAAGAGCAGGATCTCGACAAGCAGTACGAAGAACAGTCGGAGTATATCGCGCGGTTGAACGAACAGATCCAGGCGCCGTACCTGAAGGTGCCGGGCGTGGGTCCGTCGGGCGACGCGCTGCAGCAGAATCTGAGCCAGTTGCAGGGGGAGCAGGCCCAGCAGAAGAATTCGCTGCTGGCGATTGAGACGGATCTGTCGATGCTGGCCGCGGTGTCGGAGAGGCTGAAGCAGAATCCGGACGAACCCATCCTGGACTTCAACATTGAAGCGCAGGCGGGGGCGACCTCCGAGGTTCAGTCGTTCCGCCAGCAGGTAACGCAGCTCGAGATAAAGCGGCAGAACAGCCCTTGGGCTCCCGGCACGCAGGCCGTGAAGCAGCTCGAGGATCAATTGAGCACGTCGCAGGCGGCGCTGAAGAATGCGTTGCGCACGTCGCGGCAGAATTCGGTCGAGGCGCGGATTCGCGAAGCGACGCAGCGCAAGACGCAACTCGAGACGGCGCTGAAGAGCACGGAAGAGCGCATTGCGAATGCCAACGCGCAGATCTTCCAGGAGCGCGACAGCGCGAAGGTGCTCGTGGGAGAGATGGAGCGGGTCCGCAAGGAAGACTGGAAGCGCGACGAGATTTGGCGTCGTTTGCTGGAAGTTCGCAACCGGAAGTACCAGGCCGATCTGGAGGCGAAAGAGCCGCCGCGCGTGAGCCGCCAGGAAGGCGCGATGGCGCCGGCGCGGCCCGACCACGGCAAGCAGTTCAAGCTTGCGTTCATGGCGCTGGTGGCCGCGGCGGGGCTGGGCTTCGGTGTGGGCCTGCTGCGCGAATTGACGGACCAGCAGTTGCACGGGGCCGAGGACATCTCGGGTGTGACGCCGCTGCCGTTGCTGGCGGCGATTCCGCATTCGAGCGCGGACCGGCTACCGGAACTGGTTGACATGGCGATGCTGAGCCGGGATTGCCCGGACTCGACGAGCGCGGAAGAATTCCGCCGCATCCTGTCGCGGATCATTTACCCGACCGAAGGCGTGGTGGAGGTGAAGACGATCCTGGTGACGAGCCCCTCGCGCAAGGACGGCAAGACGACGCTGGCGTGCAACCTCGCGACGGCGCTGGCGCAGGCCAATCGGCGCGTACTGATTGTCGACGTGAACTCGCGCCGGCCGGGCGTGGAGAAGGCGTTCGGGTTGGAATCGGGCCCGGGGCTGGCCGAGGTGCTGGCGGGCGACTACAACGCGGACGACGTGGTGCAGACCACGGATACCGAGAACGTGATGGTGATGGGTCCGGGGTTCACGGACCGCGATCTGACGGGCAAGCTGGCCTCGCGCCAGGCGCTCGAGTTCTTCGAGCAGGCGGAGGAACATTTCGATCATGTGATTATCGACACGCCGCCGTGCCTGTTGACGTCGGACTCGAAGCTGCTGGCGCCCGTGATGGACGGCGTGATCATGGTGGTGGGTGTGGGCATATCGACGACGGGCATGATGCGGCGCTGCCTGCAGGATATTCAGCAGGGCGGCGCGCACGTGTTGGGCGTGGTGGTGAATGGCGTTCGCCCGACGCGCGGCGGCGACATGCGGCGCAATCTGGACGACTATTATTCGTATCACGGCGAGGGCAACGGCGCGACGAACGGCAACGGCCGGCCGAAGCGCGCCCGCGACGTGGAGCCGGACGACGTGGACGATTTGCCGGCCATCCTGTTGTTGGACGAACAGGCGGAACCCGGCGACAAGCGGAACCGGACATGAAGGAGCCGGCTTGGCGGTGCGGGCAATGGAGATTGCTGAAGGCGGTGTCGAGGTCGAGGACCGGCGCATCGTGAGAGCGCTGCCGGAACCCTTGGCTCGGCTGCGCTCGACGGTGGCGCAGGTGCTGGGGCGGTCGCTTGCCGTCCTGTATCCGGTGCGGCTTCGCGCGGGTATGTTCTGGCATGAAATTGGCGCCCGAAGTCAGATTCGGGGCCGTGTGGCACCCCGGGTGCAGTTTTTTGGTCCAATTACGGTTGAAGGTTCACAAAACGTCCATATCGGTGCACGCACCCGTATTGGCCGGCGGAGTTTTTTCAAGACGGACGGTTCGGGCCGAATCGAGATCGGCGAAAACGTCACCATCAACGACGGCGCGACGATCGTGGCGTACGAACGCATCTCGATCGGCGACCACACGTTAATCGGCGAGTACGTGACGATTCGCGACGCGAACCACGGCACGCGCCGCGACATTCTGATTAAGCGGCAGCCGCACGATGCGGCCGCGATTACCATCGGACGCGACGTATGGATCGGGCGAGGCGCCTGCGTATTGAAGGGCGTGCGGCTCGAGGACGGTTGCGTGGTTGGCGCGAACAGCGTAGTGACGAAGGACGTCGCGGCCAACACCTGCGTGGCGGGCGCACCGGCCCGCCCCATTGGAGAACGAAAACTTTGAATGAGACCATCCCGTCGCATTCTCGTATCACGCTCTTTGACATGTCCATCTGCAATCTTCGCTACGTGGACGTCTGCGAGGCCATCGCGGCGCGCGTGGCGTCGCGCGAGCCTGGCTTTATTGTTACGCCGAACGTGGACCATGTCTGCCGTTACCATCGGGACGCGAAGTTTCGCGCGGCCTACGACAACGCGCACCTGGTGCTGGCGGACGGCATGCCCATTATCTGGAGCGCGAAATGGTTTGGCTGTCCGCTGCATGAGAAGTTGAGCGGCTCGGATATGCTACCGCGGCTTTCGGCCTTCGCGGCCGAGCGGGGGTTCTCGGTGTATTTTCTGGGGGCGGCCGAGGGTGTCGCGGACGAGGTGGCGCGGCGGCTTGTCGAGCGGCACCCGTCGTTGATAGTCGCGGGCACGTACAGCCCGCCGATGGGGTGTGAGAAGTCGCCGGAGGAGAACGAAGCCATTTTGCAGCGGTTGCGCGATGCGAAACCGGACATTTGTTTTGTGGCGCTGGGTTCGCCCAAGCAGGAAGTGTGGCTGCACGAGAATCACGAGGCGAG
>JAVEWL010000605.1:0-3809 GCA_034004565.1 FCB group bacterium
GCATATTCATCGACAACGCGGAGTGGAATCGCCTTCGCTTATTCTCCCTTTTCATTGACGATTTTGGCAACGTTCTTCTCCCTACCGCCCGCCACATCTGGGATCAACTGGTTGCAGCGGACTGTTCGGTTCTCCAAGTACTCGATGCGGAAGCGTCGCACCACGCATTTGACGCCCAGCACAAGGCGGCTGAGGAATACGGGAGGTCCATCTTCAATGCACTTGCCCACGACCACAGTGCTTACATTACCCGTGAGCGGGAGAAGTTTGACTACGCGCTTGCGGCACGTCGGCGGGCCGTGGAACGGATCGGCCTGCCGGAGGTTCGCGAGCACCGCTTGAGCCTGCTGGTAAAGGAAGAGCACGAATCCCGTTTGGAATTCAATCAAAAGGCCGAGCTGTATCCGGAGATGACGCCATTGTTGATTGTCCGGGTGGAGGTGGACGGCCATGAGTAGCTGGCGTGAGCAGATATTGCGCGAGTTCACGCCCCAGGTGGCGCGGCTGACGATCGTCGCCGACCCCGACGGGCTTCTTCTTGAGGAAGGGATTCTGGAAGGAATCCGTCAACGGGGATTCGACCTCATCCCCTTCGACGATCCCATCGCGTTTCGCTACGCCTATGAGTCGAGGTTTCGTTCGCACTGGGATCGGGGCGAACAAACGGATCTTGTCGTCGTGCTGCGCTCCGCCGAAGGCGACTTGTCGGCTTTGCCGTTCGATCTGCTTCAAGCGGGGCGGCATCTGTCATTCTGCCTGGGCGACATCTTTCCGCGCCTGAGCTACCCCGTCGTCTCGGCGCTGGACCGTTCGGATTTGGACGCCCTGTACGAGGCGCAGAGGACCCATGCGCCTGGTGATCTCGGCGACAATGCCACGAAGGAGTTTGTCCTCCGGCATGTCTTCGAGATCGCACCGGAGCTGATCAAACAGCCTGCCGATCTCCTGCGGGCGCTGCTGCGGCGGCACTACTGCGGACAACGCATTCCCCGGATCCTTGACGACCGTCTTGTTCAGCTTCTTCGCCAGAAGGAAGTCTTCGCCAATTGGCCGCTCGCCAGTCTGGTGTCAGACCGGGAAGCTTTCTTCGCCTTTCTCCAGGAGCGCTGGCTGATTTTTCTGGATCGCCAGGCATGCGGCGAACCGTCGGGCGTCAACGAGGGAAGCCACCGCTATGAACTGAGGACTCCGGGCCCTGTCGATCTGCCGTTCGACCATCATGATGTCCGGGTCTATCTCGACAACCTCTTTGTCGAAGGGCTGCTACAGCCCGTGCCGCACGACCGGGCTGCCGATCTTGCCGGGACATGGGTGCGGATCGGTCTGCTGACGAATCCTGTTGAAGACCGGATTCGCCGACGGCGCAAGCTGGTCGAGACACTCGCGTCGTCGCTGCCATCGGAGGACGCCAAGCACACGGAATGGTCCGCGTTCGCTCGCGGGTGGGCGGAATTGGCGCTGCTGACGTCTGGGGACGACGAAGACGGAGAGGGTCGGGATTCCGTCGAGAGCCTTCGATCCCAGGTGGACAAGAGGTTCGCGGAGTGGATGCAGAAGCGGTTCGCGGGGCTCGTGAATCTTCCTCCGTCACCACCTGTCATGGTTCATCACCTCCCTCGTTTTCTGGCGGGCCAGATGGAGCACGACGCCGCTGCCAAGATCGCCATGCTTGTGATCGACGGACTGTCGCTGGATCAGTGGCTAGTGATACGCGATGCCGTCTCCAGGCGGCAGCCGGGTCTCCGTTTCCGGGAACACACGGTCTTCGCCTGGGTACCGTCCCTGACAACCGTTTCACGACAGGCCGCTTTTGCGGGCCGTCCACCATTGTTCTTTCCCAACAGCATCGGCACCACCGAGAAGGAGCCGGCGATGTGGACGCAGTTCTGGGCGGATCAGGGCTTGAACACGCATGAAGTGGTGTACATGAAGGGTTTGGGCGATGGCGGCCTTGACGAGCTTTCCGAGGCACTGTCGCACCCAAGAGCGCGGATCGCGGGTCTGGTTGTCGACAAGGTGGACCGCATCATGCACGGAATGGAGTTGGGCGCGGCTGGCATGCACAACCAAGTTCGCCAGTGGGCGGAACAGCCGTATCTGGCATCGCTTCTCGACATGCTTTGTCAAGCGGGCTTTCGCGTCTTCCTGACCTCCGACCACGGGAATGTCGAATCCGCCGGCTGTGGGCGTCCTGCCGAGGGTGCTGTCGCCGATCTTCGCGGTGAACGGGTGCGCGTGTATTCCACCGCGGAGCTTCGAGCCAAGGTCAAGTCGGGTTTTCCCCAGGCAATTGAATGGAGCCCCATTGGGCTTCCCGATGATTACCTGCCCCTGCTGGCTCCACCGGGGCAGGCGTTCATACAGGAGCATCGCAGCACAGTTGGCCACGGCGGCGCGTCCATCGAAGAGATCATCGTCCCTCTGGTCCAGATTGAAAAGGGGGAGGTATGACTACGGAACGCGCAACACAAATCGGCATCGATCGTCTTGTCCGACTTGCATGGCTGGAACAAACTGCTTCTCTGGTTTTGGGCGGGGGTACGGCTGCCGACATCAAGAGCAGTCTTCAGACTGACCTGTGTTCTGCATTTCGATCAGCTCGCCCGGCTGAGCGCGGCTCGTTGGGAAAGACGATCACGATTTTGATGAAGGTGTGGAAGACAACGCCGCCGGATCTTGTGGAATTGAAGGAAGCCGGCCTTGATCTGCTCCATCGCATGCCAAAGTCCGAGCGCATGGCGGTGCACTGGGGGATGACGATGGCGGTCTATCCCTTTTGGGCGAATGTCGCGGCTCAAGTCGGGCGATTGCTCAAACTACAAGGAGCCGTCACGGCATCCCAGGTACAGCGGCGAATGCGAGAACAATATGGCGAGAGGGAAACCGTATCGCGAAGAACGCGATACGCTCTACGCTCATTTGTGGACTGGGGGGTGCTTCGCGAAACGGACTGCAAAGGAACCTACGAACCGCTGGCTGGGGAAACGATAGTAAACGTTGATCTTGCCGTTTGGCTGATCGAGGCCGTTCTGCAGTCCGGGGTCAGCGGATCGACCACGCTCAAAGGCTTGATCGACAGCGCCGCCTTGTTCCCGTTCCGGCTTCCCCGGCTTTCCCACGGCGATCTCGCCGCGTTCTCTCAACGCCTGGAAGTCATCACGCACAACCTGGACGAGGAGCTTGTGGTTTTAGGCGATCCAATATCGCGCAAGACGTCTGATGTCTGAACGCCGCGATGTTTGCGGTGGGCAGGCAGGGCGATTCTCAGGTCTCAAGAGGGAAGCGATGTACGATTTCCGTTCAGCAGCGACGCAAGTCTCAGACGAGATCCGGAAGGTGACCGACCCGGTGCTCCGCGCCTTCTATGTCGGCATGGATCTCTACGAGAATGCTGTCTGGGAAGGAGACTTTGAAGCAAGGAAAGCCAAGTTAGCCTCTCTGCGTCCTTATTGGGATCAACGCTTCAAGGAATTGCTAGCGCTATCTGATTTGGACGACCCTGCGGTTTGGTATGCTGTAGCCACCTGGTACGGGATATACGGAAAACGATCGGATGGAGGCAAAGAAAAACACGATGAATGGTTGCTGAAAGCCGCAGAAGCGGGGCACGTCAACGCCATGTACAGAACCGCACTTCGCCTCAAGAGGCTGGAGACCCCCGAGGGCTATGAGGCTGCTTGCGGTTGGTTGCATAAGGCCGCAAACCTTGGCAACGTGTCGGCGATGATCTCGCTTGGTCTCATGTATCGGGGCGGAGAAGGGGTGCCTCGGGACCTCCCGAAGGCTCTAGAATGGTTCTCAAAGGCAGC
>JAVEWL010000606.1:0-3798 GCA_034004565.1 FCB group bacterium
GGAGACCCGTCGTAGATGCGCCAGAACAGCGACGCGATGGGGTCGAGACGGAAATAGCGATGCTTCAGCAATTGCTGCGCGTAGTACACGGCCGTGCGGCTCAGGTCTTCGAGCATCGAAGCCGGCGTAAGTTGCGGATTGGCGACATACGCGCCTTCGAGGTCGAGTTCCATGATCTTGAAATCGGCCTTGTCGAGTTCGGGCGCGACGTCGCCGAAGCGCGGATGGCCGGGCCGCACGATGATGCGCCCCGACACGCCTTCCAGTCCGGGGTTGAGCGCCTTGGACAGCCGGGCGAGTGTGGCTTCCGGCAATGCTTTTGCCAGCACGCGCAGGGCCTCGGCCACGTGCGCGGCGTCGCGGAACTCGAGCTTCACGGACACCGCGTGCCCCTCGAGCGATACGGGCGGCTTCGCGAACTTCACATCCGACACGTGCACCGCCGCGGTCAGTTTCTTTCCGGCCAGCGTGGCGGCGCGCAGGGCCTGGGTGCAAGCGTCCGCCAGCACCTCGACGTTCGCAAGCGTTTCTTCTTCGAGAAATTCGATGCGCAGGTCGTTCTGGCTTCCGGCGCGGCCGAGGAGCAGCGCGATCGCATCGCGGGCCACGTCGCGAGCCTTGTTCGAGTGCAGGGCCGTACCCTGCGCGCCGAACCAGCCGCGGCGCGTCGTCGGCGCGTCGACGGCCGGATGCGGCAACCGCACCGACAGCAGGCGCAGGCCCGGCTCGCCTTCGACTTGCTTGCGCAGGTCCTCCATCTTCGGCGGCGACAGGATGGACTTCGTGGCGCGCAGCCATTCGAGTTCGCCGATGACTTCGGAGAGTTCGCGAAGGCTGTGCTTGCCGCCCAATTCGTGAAAGATGCGGTTTACCGTGGTAAACGGATAGTACTGGAGCACGTCCCAGGAGATTTCGTCGCACTCGAAGCAGAAGCAACTCTCCGGGTCGATGGCGAAGCGCCGGCCCCCTTCCTCGAAACGATGAATGAGCGGTTTCGGCATCAGTAGGCTCCCAAGGTTCCCTTGTCGCGGCTCCAGAGTTCCATCACTTTGAAGCAGACGACGCCCAGCGCGGTCCAGACAATGCTGTTCAGCACCAGGAAGATGAAGTGCGACAGGTACGGCGGTTCGAAGATTCCGATGCCCACGTTCTTGATGACCACGAGCTTGAGGCACACGGCCGCGTCGGTGATGGGCAGCATGTGCGCCATGACTTGGGCGACAAGCGGCCACTCGGACATCTCCGGTTTCGCGACCACCGCGAGGCCCATCAGGATGAGACGGATAATCGTCGCCACCTGCCCGGTCTGTTTGAAGACCAGCACCAGCCCGCCGATCATGTACCCGAACCCGATGAGGTTGACGTAGGTAAGCCCGATGAGCAGGACGAGCAACAGGAAATCCATGCCGTTAATATCCAGGATGCCCGCGAGGGTCTTGTCGACCAGCCATAGCATCAGCGCCATGCTGAGCACCGTGGTAATAGACGCCACAAACGAGCGCGCGAGGAAGTTGGTGATCAGCCCGTGGGGACTCATGTAAAGCTGCTCGAGCTCGCCCGATTTCGCCATGGCCTGAAGCCCTTGGCTGAACATGCCCACGATGCTGAACGCGAGCATGCCGATGAGCATGCCGAGCGTGCCGTTGATGGCGGCCTCGCCCGCGAAGCGCTTGCCCATTTCCTCCGACACCGAATCGCGATTGGCCAGGAACGCGTACGCGAGCATGGCGAGCATGCCGTAGCCGATGATGATGCCGATGAGGGTGGCGAACCAGTAGCGCTTCATGATGATGAGGCTGCGTACCAGCTCGGCTCGAAGTACCAGGAAGAATCCCATGATATAAGCCCCCTACTTTCCCGCGACCATGCTCTCGGGCCGCGCCGAGGCTTCCGAAGTAAGCCGCACGAACACGTCTTCCAGTTTTTCCTGCCGCTGCGAGATGCGCTGCAGGAGGAGCCCCTGCGAACGCAGCCGCGCGACGGCCTCGTACATCGCCTCGGAGCGCTGTTCGGCGGTGCCGTCGAAACGAAGCACACAGGTGTGGCCGTCGCCGTTGCGGCCCGTTTCCACGGCCTTCACGCCGGGGATGTCCCACAGCGCGGCCGTGTCCGGCAGGCGGTCCAGCATGAACTCGACCGCGAAGTCCGAGAAATGGCTCAGCAGTTCTTTTGTGGGACGGCAGGTGATGAGTTTGCCGCCGTTGATGATGCCGATGCGGTCGCAGAGCTCCTGCGCCACGTTCATGTCGTGCGTGGTCACGAGCACGCTCTTGCCCTGCTCGCGCGTCATCTGAATGATTTTCTCTTTGATGCTGCGGCTGCTCTGCACGTCGAGGCCCGTGGTGGGCTCGTCGAGCAGGATCACCGGCGGGTCCGCGATAAGCGCGATGCAGATGGCCACCTTCTGCTTCTGCCCGCGCGACAGCCGCCGCACCTGGACGTTCATCTGGTCCTTGAGGCCGATGAACTCGAGCAGTTCGCGCGAACGCTGCTTCAGCACGCGCCCCTTCATGTCCTTCAGGTTGCCGTAGTACGCGAGGTTCTCGAGGGGCGTAAGCGGCCAGATGCTCGTGCGCGTGCCCTCGAGCACCACGCCCACGCGGCGCAGCACCTGCAGGCGCTTGCGCTCGACGTTCATGCCGTCTACGTACACGACCCCGCTGTCCGGACGCACCAAGCCCGAGATCATCTTGACGCAGGTCGTCTTGCCCGCGCCGTTGGGTCCGAGCAACCCGAAGATCTCCCCCGGAGGAATGTCGAAGCTTACGTGATCCACCGCGTGGACCGTCTTCTTGTGGTAGAACGGACGCCGGCCCGTGTCCTCGTCCCGCTTGAAGAAATGGCGGTTGTAGAAGACCTTGTCGACGTCGTCCAGCCGAACCATGCACTCGCTGCTCATGCTTTCTCCGGGTGTCGTCTGAAGAAGGACCGTTCCACTTCCTGGGCCGCGAGTTCGGCGTCGCCGATTTCCTCGACCTTCACGAGGTACTCGAGGTACGCGATCTCGATGTCGCGCACGGCGTGAATGACAATGACCAGGATGAGGCTTTGGGTCCAGTAGTACAGGGCGCCCAGCGCCACTGCGAACGCGAGAAACTCAACGGACACGCCCAGCGCGTTCCGAAAGAAATGCTTGTGTACGATGGAGAACAGCACCGCCACGATCAGGATCGCCAGCAACGGATTGCCCACGCGCCGCAGGATCTCGGTCTGGGCCGCCGCGCGCCAGATTATCTCCTCCCCCACCGCCACGCCGATGAAGCGCGTCAGCACGATGGGGTAGTCCACTGTGAAGTTCCAGATGGACGGGACATCGAAACAGAAGTCGTACGCGTCGAATAACGACCGGTGCGTGACCAGCAGCGACAGCACGAAGATGAGGTGCCCCGCGACCAGCCCCAGCCCGATATAGAGCGGCGACACGAGCTGCCGCGAAAACGCCCCCAGGCCCAGCGCATACAGGAACGACACCACGAATAGCGGCGACTGCGCCAGGATGGACAGAAACAGGTGCCCCTTCGTGCGGGGCGAATCGTGATACCGGTTGGTCACCACCGCGTGAAGGACGTGCAGCGCCAGCAGCATCAGCAGAACGATGCGCAGGATGCCGAACCACGTTCCCTCTGGCAGCGAAACCGTCACAAAGCGGCCTCCGCGGCGGCATTCTCCGCGCGCTCGGCTTCGATCATTTCGGCGAGGGTCTTGCCGCTCATCTTGGTGGTCATCTCGGTGCGGAAGTTCTCGAACTCGCTGCGCTATAGGCCGTAGCCGTACGTGTCGTAGAGCGTGCCGTCGCGC
>JAVEWL010000032.1:0-18098 GCA_034004565.1 FCB group bacterium
TCCGCAACGCCGTCGCGAAGGCGGGCGTGAAGTCGGTGGTGAGCTTTGTGCTGCGCTGGAACCCGCTGTTCGACATCATTCGCAAGCAGCTCGCGTCGGAAGCCATCGGCCGCGTGTTTTACGGCGAGGTCGATTACTTCCACGGCATCGGGCCGTGGTACGGGCAGTATTCGTGGAACGTGAAGAAGGACATGGGCGTCAGCTCGCTGATGAGCGCGGGCTGCCACGCGGTCGACGCGCTGCGCTGGTTCATGGGCGGCGAGGTCGCGGAAGTCTTCCAGTACGCCACGCAGGGCGACGGTCCGGACTTTAAAGAGTACGAGTATCCGCCGACCACGACGACGATCTGCAAATTCACGGACGGCCGCGTGGGCAAGGTGGCGTCGTGCATCGAGTGCATCCAGCCGTACGTGTTCAACATCAACCTTGTGGGCACCGAGGGCACCATCAAGAACAACAAGATCTGGTCGCGCAAGATGTACCCCGGCCAGACCACCTGGGTCGACGTGCCGACGATCATGCCGGACAGCGGCGACGTGAGCCACCACCCCTTCACGTTTGAAGTGGCGAATCTCGTCGAGGCGATCCGCACGAATACGGAAAGCCATGCGAACGTCGCCGACGCCTTCAAGACGCACGAGATCATGTTCGCGGCCGACCGCTCCGGCCAGGAAGGCAAGCCCGTCAAGCTGCCGCTGGAATAGGACATTGCCGACGCGGGGTACTCGATGACGGATGCTGTGGTTCTATATCGCCGGCCTGCCTTGGACAACCCTGGCGTTGTTGAGCAAGCGGTGGATATTGCGCGGGAACTGACGGGCGAATGGTTTACTCCAGACGTTTCGAAGTCATTGCACTTGGATCTCCTGTTTCAGGACATGCTGTGCTACGAGGACGAGGGGAGAATTCTGGCGTTCCTGATGTTCACCGCCTGCGACGGGGCCATCAACATCTCGCTCATGGGTGCAAGACAGGGCGTTCGCGGGAAGGGTTACGGCTCACGGCTCATCTTGCGTGTGATTGAGTATGCGGCGGAGTGGAGATTTGACCGAGTCGAATTGCTAACTGTTCCGCCCGAGCATAAACCGCAGTATGCCGCGACGCTGCATTTTTATCTGAAACACGGGTTTGCCGTGGAGAGAACGGTGCTGGACCTCTGGCAGTCCGGGCCTGCTCTCAAACTGGTAAGGCCAGTGGCGCAGTTGAGCCCTGGCGTCTGATTGGCGGCAACGGGAACAGCTATCCGGGAGGAAGGGTCGCGCGTGACAGTAAGAGAGGAAGGGAAAGAACGCAGCAATTGGCGTAGCGGGGCCAAGCGCATATTGGCGCAGTATTCGCCGCTGGTCATCTTTGCGATGTTGTCCATTGTGCTGGCCGTTATTGAACCCGACTTCCGCAAGCCCAACAACCTTGCCACCGTGGCCGAGCGCACGTGCATCGTGGGCATTGTGGCTATCGGCGAGACGCTGGTGATCATTGCCGGCGGGATCGACCTTTCCGTGGGCAGCGTCGCGGCGCTGTCGGGCGTCGTGGGCGCGCTCGCGATGACGTCGTGGGGTCTACCGATGCCGGTGGGCATCGCGCTGGGTTCGATCACCGGACTGCTGTGCGGGTTCATCAACGGCTTCCTATCGACCAAGGCGCGGCTGCCGGCATTCATCGCCACGCTGGGCATGATGATGGCCGCGCGGGGCGCCGCCATGCTGCTCACCGACGGGATGAACGTGTATCGGCTGCCCGAGGCCTTCAAGTTTCTCGGCGGCACCGGTCCGCAGGGGCGCGTGGTGCCGCTCGCCATCACGCTGGTCATTGCCGTGTTCTTTTCCATTCTGCTCACGTATACGCGCTACGGGCGGACGCTCTTTGCCACGGGTGGCAATGCCGCGGGCGCGCGGCTGTCGGGCGTGCCGACGGACCGCGTGCGCATCCTGGCGTTCTCGGTGGCGGGCCTGCTGACGGGCTTCGCGGGGATGATGCTGACGTCGCGCACGGGTATCGGCGATCCGAAGGCCGCGGAAGGTATGGAGCTTGATGCGATTGCCGCGTGCGTGATCGGCGGGGCGAGCCTGATGGGCGGCGAGGGCGGCGTACTGGGTTCGCTGGCGGGGGCGTTGATCATGAACGTGCTGGTGAACTTCTTCACGCTGAGCGATTACAAGGTCTATTGGCAGAACGTGCTGATCGGCGGGTTGATTATCGGGCTCGTGTTCTACGATACGTTGCGGAAACGGCGCGCGGGGCTGATCAAGGACGTGTAGGGGGCGGAGGCCTGGGACAATTTACTGCGGAACAAGAGTGGTTTGGTTGACATAAGTTGAAATTGTGCTCAAAGCAATCGATTACGAGTACGATTACGATGACGAGTACGAAGAAGATCGATTACGAGCACGATTACGAGCACGAGCACGAAATGGGGGCACGAAATTGGTGGGCTCGATTGGTGGCGGGGTGTTGGTTCATAATTGCCTTGTGGTGATGGATTTCATTCCTCAACTCGGGAGGTGCGTATGAAGAAGATCTTGGTGGGTTTGGCGGTGTTGTGCCTTGCGGCGGCGTGCACGCAGCCGGAACCGCCCGCGGGCGAGGGTGGCACGGTGCGGCAGGATGCCCGGACCCGCACACAGAAGGATCGCCTGACCATTGCGGTCATTCCAAAGGGTCTCGTGCACCAGTTCTGGCTGACGGTTCACTCGGGCGCGGAGGAGGCCGGGCGCGATCTGGGCGCGGCGATTCTGTGGCGGGGTCCGGAGGCCGAGACCGAGGTGATGAAGCAGATCGACATCATCGACGACATGATCACGCGCGGCGTGGACGGCATCGTGCTGGCGGCATGCGACACGAATGCGCTCATCGACCCGGTGAAGCGCGCGGTGGACGCCGGGATTCCGGTGGTCACGATCGATTCGGGTGTGGAATCGGATCTTCCGGTGAGCTTCGTGGCGACAGATAATCTCAAGGGCGCGCAGATGGCGGCGGACAAGCTGGCGGAGTTGATTGGCGGCAAGGGCGTGGTGGGGCAGATCCCGTTTGTGCCGGGGGCGGCCACGTCGCAGTTGCGCGAGAAGGGCTTTCTGGATGGCATGGCGAAGCACCCCGAGATCACGGTGCTGCCGCCGCAATACAGCATGAGCGACGTCGCCAAGGGAATGAGCGTTACGCAGGACCTGATGACGGCACACCCGGAGATGGTTGGCATCTTCGGCGCGAACGAGAGCAGTGCGATGGGCGCGGTGCAGGCGATCGAGGCGGCGGGCAAGAAGGGCCAGATCAAGCTGGTGGCGTTCGACGCGGCCCAGGAAGAGCTCGACGCGCTCGAACGGGGGACAATCCAGGCGCTGATCGTGCAGAACCCGTTCCAGATGGGCTACCAGGGCGTGAAGGCGGTGATCGACAAGATCAAGGGCAAGGACGTGCCGAAGCAGATCGATACGGGCGTTACTGTGATTACGGCGGAGAACCTGGAGTCGCCCGAGGTGCGGAAGCTTTTGAACCCGATGGCGCCGCCGGCTGAGACTCCGGCCGCCGCGCCGGCGGAACCGGCGCAGACGCAGTAAGCGTTGCGCGGGACTTCGTCGATTGGTATACTTAATCGATTGCCAGTATAGGTCTTAGGGACGCCGAGCGCGCAGGTTAGGGAGCGATCATAACTCATGTCCGGTCATTCAAAATGGAGTACCATCAAGCGGAAGAAGGGCGCCGCGGACGCCAAGCGCGGCAAGGTCTTCTCGAAGCTTGCAAAAGAAATCACGGTAGCGGCGCGTCACGGCTGCGGCGATCCCAAGGGCAATCCCCGTTTGCGGACGGTGCTGTTGGTCGCGCGCAGCAACAACATGCCGATGGACAACGTCGAACGCGCGATCAAGAAGGGCACGGGCGAACTTCCGGGCGTGACCTACGATGAAATCACGTACGAAGGCTATGGTCCCGGCGGCGTTGCGGTGTTGGTTGACGTGATGACCGACAACAAGAACCGCAGTGTGTCGGACATTCGGCACATCCTGTCGAAACACGGCGGCAGCATGGCCGAGTCGGGCGCGGTGAGTTGGAACTTCGAGCGCAAGGGCATCATCACGGTGGCCAAGGACTCGCTTTCGGAGGAGGATATCTTCGAGAAGGCGATCGAGGCCGGCGCGGACGACGTCGACACGAGCGGGGACGTGTACCGCGTCACGACGGGGCCGTCGGACCTGCATTTGGTTTCGGAAGGTTTGCAGGGGATGGGCGTGACGGTGGATTCGGCGGAACTGACGATGGAGCCGAAGACGACGATCAAGATTGAAGGCAAGACCGCCGAGACCGTGTTGAAGTTGATGGACATGTTGGAAGACAACGAAGACGTGCAGAACGTGTACGCCAACTTCGACATTTCCGAAGAGGACATGGCGGCGTTGATGGGCGAGTAAGCGATTCGGATTTTCGGCCGCCGGTTGCGCGATGGCGTGACCGGCGGTTTTTGTTTTGGTTCGTCCGGTAGTTCCGGGAACGGCGGTTCTCGTAGCTCCCCTTTCCAAGGGGAGTTCCTGGTTGGACGAAGACGTGCAAGAACCGATTACGAGTACGAGCACGATTACGAGCACGAGCACGAGAAAGACAACCTATCCCGGAGATACCGGATGAACTCTTAGTTTTTGGGGCGGGGTGAGGGTGAAGACAGTATTGTTCAACAGGACGCAGGAGCAGTCAGGCCGTGCATTTTCGAGCCATTGACAAGCGGTGGCGCCGTGGACTAGCCTTATACAGTTGCATCAGTATGTAGTTTGTGATGAGACACAGGCTATGGGGAGGGGCGTTGTGCGGGCGCTATGGGTGCATGCGTTTTCGCCGTTTTGCCGCTTTTTGCCGGTGTTTGCGATGTTCCTTTGCGGCGACTTTGCCGCGGCGGGCCCTCTGGTTTTGCGCGACTCGGAATTGGTGCCCGGGGTTATCGCTCTCCTGGGCGCGGACCCGCCGATGGGGCCTGTTCGTAGCGGCACCTTCTTTTCCGTATCGCTTTACCTGATGCCCCGCGGCGGGTGCCCCTCGACCTTCACGCGCGACCTGCTCGTAAGCCTGGGAGATGCCGACATCGCACGGGTACGTCTCGACCTGGCTGGCTTGAAGCCGGGAGGCTTGGTTCGGCGGACCCTCGGACTGTATGCGCCTCGCGGCCTGCCGGCGGGCCCCCTGGAATTGCGCGTGGGGTTTCTCCGTGATCGTGCGCCGGGTGAAATGAAACGCGAGGATTGGACGTATCGGCGGGCCGCGGTGTGTACCGTCGACGTGGCCGCGGCGGAGGCCCCCGAGGATGACGCGCCGCAGCCGGTTCTCATTCGCGGCAGACCCAATGTGCTTCGGAACGGGGGCTTTGACGGCTGGGACGGCTGGCAAGCCGATTGGGATATCGTCGAAGGGCGCGGCGGGTGGAATCGCGCGCTGCGACAGCACCTCGATCCGCGCACATTCGTGGAGCCGCCGTTCGCGCTCCGGATCGACTTCATGGGGGGGCAGGATCCGAATTACTACGGCCTCGCGTGCGACACGGAAGTGCGACCCGCCACACGCTACACCCTCTCTTACTTCACCCGGACCGAGAATATTTCGTCAAAGAGCCCGCCGTGCCTCGAGGTGACGGACGCGGACCGTTCAATCGGCTTTTTCCGCGCCACTCCCCCACTCTCGCAACGGTTTCTGGGAACAACCTCCTGGCAGGAGGTCTCTTTCACGTTCTCGACGCCGCCCGAAACCCGCAGGTTGCGCATCAAAGTGCGCCGCTACGGCAGCGGCCCCGCCGAATTCCGGCCCGAGCGCTGGGGGCCCATCGGCGGCTCGGTCTGGTTCGATTCCATCCGGCTTACCGAAGGCGGGCACTGACCATGCATAAACCCATGCCGCTCTCGTGGATACTTGGCCTCCCGCTCCTCGGCGTGGCGATAGCCTGGCAGCCGTTGTGGACACCCGCGCTCCTGCTGTACGTTGCCGTGTCGGGCGCGCTGTCGTCAGCGGTGAATGCGAAGCGTGCGCTCCTGGCCCTTGCGGTCTACACGCCCTTTGAAACGCTCGTTCTGAACGGCGTGCCCGAGCCGTACTACATGGCCGCGCGTTTCGCTCCGCAGGCGTTGCTGTTCGGATGCACGGCAGGCGTGATGCTTCGGCGTTTGTGGGACGGCAGGCCGCTCTGGCGCCGCAATCCGATCGACGCGCCGCTGCTGGCGTTCCTGGCCGCGTCGGGGGCATCGTTCCTGATAAACCGTCCGCCGCTGACCGCCGCACTGATGGCCTATCAACCGTTCCTGCGCTTCATACTCATCGCGTACGGCCTGGCGCTGCTGGTGGAGTTCGATGCCCGTGAAGCGATGCGTTTGACGCGCGCGCTGTTCGCGGTGGCGGCGGCGGTGTCTTGTATCGGGATCGCGCAATCGCTTTTCCCCGACGCGCTCAATCCGCCGCTCGTGCCGCACCGCGGCGAACACGGCGACTACGTCATCGGAGGATTCAGCCAGCCGGCCGCCTACGAGACCGGCTACCAGGTTTTTGCCACGCTCGGACGGTACAACGTCTGCGGCCTGTATCTCGCGTTTTTCTTCGTGCTCAGCCTGCCGTTCTGGGTGGCGTATCCGCGATTTCGCGGGCAATTGTGCGCGCTGTACGCCGTCCTGCTGCCGTGCGTGTACCTGACCTCGGCGCGCGTGGCTTTTCTCTTCGTGGGGGCGGGCGTGTTGACCCTTCTCGCGCTGCACGGGCGGTGGCGGTACGCAGTCGCGTTGCCGGCGGGCGCGGCCGTCCTGGCGCTGCTGGCGCTGCCCTCGGCGCGCTTTGTCGGGTATGAAGAAGCGACGACCCTGGAACGGATGCTCGAGGTATTTGACCCCTTTTACCTGGCCGTCGCCAGTCGGTTTGGCCGGCTGTACTTCATCCTTCGTTTTCCGCTGGAGTTGTTTTCGATGGGCACCCTGGTTGTTCTTCTGGGGTTTGGTCCGGGCACGCTCGACTGGCGGTCGCTGGAGCGGTACGGACTTGCTCCGCTCGATGCGCTGAACGTTCCGCCCGAGACCGCCCGCGGCATCTCCGACGTCAACTGGTCTTATATCCTCGGCCAGGCGGGGTGGGTTGCGCTTGCCGCGGTCTTGTGGATGTGCTGGCGGCTTGGGTGCGCGGGATGGCGCGTGCGCCGAGAACACCCGAGCCTGCCGGTTCGTTGCCTGGCCGAGGGGTTTGTCGCGGTGCTCGTGGCGCATTGCGCGGCGGCTTTTTTTGCGCCGGTATGGGAATGGCGACCGACCTCGCTGTATTTGTGGCTGTATGCGGGACTTGTGGTGTCGTTTCGGTTGGGGCTTCCACCGGCGGAGGCTCCTCGATGACGCTGTTTTCGTACGACATCCTCCGGGTTCTCGCCACGGTTGCGGTGGTCTGGCTGCACGTTTCCATGTACGCGGTGCTGTACAACGAACCGCTGTCCTTCGCATGGTGGGTGGGCAACGTGTCCGACGCGGCGGTACGCTGGTGCGTGCCGGTGTTCGTGCTGGTGAGCGGCGGGCTGCTGCTGGGTCCCCGCGACGAATCTCCGCTCGAGTTCTACCGCAAGCGGTTGAAGCGCTTGTTGGTCCCGCTGCTTTTCTGGAGCGGCCTGTATCTTTCGCTCAAGTTCGCCTTGCACCTCACCACGCGACACGACGCGGCGCTGAGCTTGTGGCACGGGCGGCCGCACTATCACCTTTGGTACTTGTATATGGCGTTTGGCTTGTATTTGGTCACGCCGGTTCTTCGACACTTTTTGGCGATTGCATCGGTCACGGTGCGCACTTGGACCACGTTTGTGCTTCTCGCCTCCTCCATCGCCGGAATGGCGATCGTTTACGTCCGTGGATGGGAGTTGCCGTTCTTCCTGTTGTTCCTGCCGTACGTGGGGTATTACCTTCTGGGCTATCATCTCGCGCAAATGCCGATTCGGGCATCCGCGGGCATGCTGTGGGCGCTGCTCATCGCGGGCATTGTGGCGGCGGCCTGGGGAGCGGGACTGTACGGACAGTACGCGTATGCGTATGTGGGTGTGCCGGCGTTAATGATGTCCACGGCGGTGTATTCGCTGGGCCTGCAACTGCCGGTGTCTCCACCGCCACTTCCCACGCCTCTTGCCCGCGGCCTGGCGCTGCTTTCCCGGGCATCGCTTGGGATCTACCTGGTGCATCCTCTGTTTCTGGAGGCGCTGGAACGCATCTTTGGGCTCGAGCCCTGGCGCCGCACACCGTTGATAACCATTCCCGCGTACACGGTACTCGTGTGCGCCGCGAGCGCCGGGATAGCGCTGGTTCTGTTGGGCCTCCCGTATCTCCGCCGAACCGTGGGGGGTTCGACGTGAGAATCCTGATGGTCAATAAGTTCTTGTGGATGCACAGCGGCACGGAGCGCTACATGTTCGATGCGGCGCGTGAACTGCGGGATGCGGGCCACGAAATCGCCTACTTCGGCATGGACGATCCGCGCAACGCCGAGATCGAACACCGCCCTTACCACGTCAGCCCCATCGATTACCGGAGAGCCGATCTGCGCTATCGCCTTCGTCATGCGGCACGCATCGTCGGCGGAACCGTGTATTCGTTCGAGGCACGGCGCAAGATGGCCGAGTTGATCCGCGCGTTCCGGCCCGATGTGGCGCATCTTCACCTGTTCAATCACCACATCTCGCCGTCGATCCTGCACGCGCTGCGCGATGCGGGCGTGCCGGCGGTGCGGACGATCCACGACTTCAAGCTCGTCTGCCCCAATTACAGCCTTTACCTACGGCGCAGGGGAGAGATCTGCGAGCGCTGCCTGGGGGGAAGCTACCATCCTTGTGTGCTGCGCCGCTGCGTGAAGGATTCGCTGCCGGGCAGCGTGCTGGCGGCGGGCGCGCAGTACCTTCACCGCGCACTGCGGATCGACGAGCGCCACACGGACCTGTTCCTGTGCCCCACGCAATTCGTGGCGGACAAGCTTCAGGAGGGGGACGTGCCGCGCCGTCAACTGCGCCGGGTCCCTCTTACCCTGGATCTCGCGGCATACCTTCCCCGCGAAGACATGGACGATTACATCGTCTATGCGGGCCGTCTATTGCGCGACAAGGGAGTCGGCACGCTCATCCGCGCCCTGGCAAAGCTTCCGCGGGTACGTTTGCTGGTTGCGGGGGACGGCGAGGAGCGCGGGCAGTTCGAGTCGCTCGCGTGCCGCCTGGGCGCATCGAACGTCGAGTTTCTGGGGTTCCGCCCGCGCGATGAACTGGCGCGGATCATCGGAAAGTCGCGGTTTCTGGTCATGCCGTCTGAGGCGTACGAAACCTGCGGACTGGCGGTGTGGGAGGCCTTCGCGCTCGAACGTCCGGTCGTCGTGTCGCGGCGGGGCGGGCTGCCCGAGAGCGTGCGCGAGGGCGTGACGGGCCTGACGTTTGAACCGGGCAACGTCGATGCGCTCGCGGGGTGCATCGAGAAGCTGTACAGCAGAGCGGTGCTGTCGCGCCGTATGGGGAAACAGGGGCGCGCGTGGGTGGAGAAAGTCCAGGCGAGCCACCTGGATTCTCTGACCAATGCGTATCGTGAAGCCAGGGGGCTTGGATAGAGGCATAGAGAGGGGGGATGCATGCGGATAGCGTTTACGGGTGTGCGGGGCATACCGGATCTCTACAGCGGGTTTGAAACGGCGGCGACCGAGATCTCCGTGCGCCTTGCCGAGAAGGGACACGACGTTGCGGTGTACTGTCGACGGGGATACGGCGACGAGGGCGAAGATTCGTACCGGGGCGTGCGAAAGATTTACCTGCCGCGCCTTCAGACGAAGCAACTCGACACGCTCTCGCACACCTTGCTCTCGTGCGTCCATCTCTTCTTTCATCCCGTCGACGCGGTGGTGGTGTTCAATGCGGGCAACGGTCCCTTCTGCGCGATTTTGAAGTTGCGCGGACAGCCGTTTGCCTGCAACACGGACGGCATCGAGTGGGAACGCCTGAAATGGGGCCGCGTGGCGAGGCTCTATTGGCGTTTCGCGACGTGGTGCTGCATGAAGCTTTCGCCGGAAATCATCGCGGATGCGGAGAAGCTTCAGGAACTTTACAGGGAATGGTACGGACGCGAATCGACGTATATCGCGTACGGCGCGCACGTCGAGACGAGCGAGCACCCGGAGATCCTTGCGAAGTATGGTCTTCAACCCGACGAGTATTTCTTCGTGGCAAGCCGGCTCGAGCCCGAGAACAACGCCGATCTCACCGTAAAGGCCTTTGAAGGAGTGAAGACCGGCAAGAAGCTGGTTATTGCCGGAGGCGCCAATTATCGCAGTCCCTTCATCGAGGCGCTGAGGCGAACGCGCGATCCGCGCGTCGTGTTCCTGGGACCGGTATACGAGCCCGGGCACATTCAGGAACTTCACTGCAATTGCTACGCGTACATCCACGGCAACGAGGTCGGGGGCACGAACCCTGCGCTGCTGAAGGCACTGGGCTATGGCAATTGCGTTCTGTACCTCGACTGCGGCCATCGCTTCAACGCGGAGGTGGCGGGCGCCGCCGGCATTCCGTATCCAAAGGATGTAGCGGGGTTGCGGGCGTGCATTCAGGAGCTTGTCGACCGGCCGGAGAAGGTCGAGGCATATCGCGCGCTCGGGCCGCGGCGCATCCGGCAACGATACACTTGGGATTACATCGCGGAATGTTACGAGGAACTCTGCTGGCGTTTGTGCGAGGACAAGCGGGCGGAGGATCCGGCGTACGGCCGCTTTCCCCTCGCCGAACGCGCCACTGCGGGCGACGTGGAATGAGCGTCCGCCGCGCCAAAGGGCTGTGTGCATGGGCGCTGCCGCTTGCCGCGGCGGTTTGCCTCGTGGCGGGGTTCGCGAGATACGGCGACGGCATTATTCGCCGCGCCGAAGTGCGGCGCTTGCTGACGCGGGCCGAGGACCATTTGCAGGCGTATCGGGTCGACGAGGCGATCCCGTTGTTGGCACGGGCGGTACAGGTGCGGACGGATCATTTGCCGGCGCGGCGGCTGCTGGTTCGAACCCTGCTGCGCGCGGGACGTTTCGCCGAGGCGGCATATCATGCCGAAGCGGGCGTAACACGGGCTCGGTCTGAAGACCTCGGGGATGCGCGGTTACTTGCCGCCGAGGTGCGGCGTGAACGCGGCCCGGACGACGAGACAATGGGCGTCAGCGAAACAGGAGGAGGCATCCGGTGAACAGCAACACAATGAAGAGCGCGCCGGCCACAAGCCCGCTGTCTTCAGCATGGGTACGGGTACGGTCCCATTGGAGAGCCGTGCTCGCGGGATCGATTGTCTGCGCGGTGGCGGCGCTGAACGGCGCGCTTCTTTTCCCAGGCCAGTATGTCTCGACCGCCACGATCATTGTGACATCTCCGGCCTTCAAGGAAGCCCCCGTGCCGGGTACGCCGCAGCAGCCGGCGCCGCAAGGCATCGGGGATCTTCTTCCACCGCCGCTGCCGGTCGAGGCGTACAAGGCCGTCGCATTGTCGCCTGCGCTTATGGGCACGCTCATCGCCAGCCTGGAACTGGAAGACGTCGACGTGAGCGATCTGAGAAAGCGCATGGACGTCGAGCTGGTGCAATTGGGCAGCCGCAGCGTGCAGACCGGCGTTGCCTACGCCCCGGCCCTGTTGTTTCACGCTCGAGCTTCGAGAGAGGCCGAGGCCGACGCGCTTGCGCACGCCTGGACAGAGGCATTTCAGAAACAAGTGGACGAGGTGGCCCGGCGGAACCTGGGCGCGGCATTTGAATCGCTGGAGGCGTTAAACACGCGGTTTCAGGAGGATGTGCGACGGAGCGACGACGTTATCGAGGCGCATCGGAAGGCGTGGAACATCGAGCTGATGAAAGCCGAGATCGTGTCGGAGCAGACGCTGCTGACCGAGCTCAAGGCACAGCGGATACGCCTTGACATCAAGCTGGCGGCGGCGGAAATGCGGCAGAAGGCGCTCGAGGAGGAATTGTCGCGCGAACCGCAGAAACACGTCTATTTCCGAGCCCCGTCGGACGACGTGTACTGGCTGGCGGGCCTCGAGGGGCCGGCGCCGGAGGCGGGGCTGCGCACGGAAGAGCCCAACCAGAACTACACGGCGACTCGGAGCTCATTGATAAACACGCGTGAAGACGCCGCGGGCTTGCGCTCGGAACGCGAAACCGCGCAGGTGAAGATCGGCGAATTGGATGCGAAGCTCAAGGAGCTCGTGGCGCTCTGGGCCGAACAGAGCGCGGAGCGCGAGCGTCTCGAGCGCGAACAGGAAAGTCTGAGGGTGAATTGCGGCCTCGTGCGCAGCGAGTACGAGAAAGGCCGTATGGCGCAACAGACCCTTGCAAGCAACATCGTGCTCTGCGGAACGGCCACGGCGCCGACGGGCCCGAGCCCGGCCGGAACTACCCTCGTCGCGACCGTGATCGGCGCGTTGTTCACGGCGGGGGTGATTGCATTCAAACCGCTCGGCACGGTTGGCGAACCTGAACCCAAGAACGGATCCGTGAAACCGCCGCGGCGGCGCCCCAAGGCCGTGTCGCGGGTTGAAGATTCGCATGAAGCGTAAGGGCGGTCGCACAACACGGGTGGTGGCCGCGGCCGCGGTGGCGGCGCTGCTCGGGCTTCAAGTCGGGCTGAATGTCCGAATGTTCCTTGCCGAGGCCTACGCAACCAACGCCACCGCCGCGCGGCAATCGGGCGACGCGCTCACGCGCGCGTGGTCCCTGGAGCGCGCCGCAACCCTGGCGCCTTTTCGCTCCGATCTTGCCCACGAACTGGGCGCCGCGCGCCACGCTCTGGGCGACTTGGCGGGCGCCCAGCGAGCCTTCGAGGACAGCCTGGCGCTCGGCCCCTATGCGGCGCACACGCTTATCGCAAGCACGCGGGTGGAAACCGAACTGGGCAACTTTGACGCCGCGCGTGAACGCGTGGCGAGGGTTCGCGCAATGCTCCCGGACTATTGGCGCGTGGCGGTGGCCGCCGCCGCGATAGACCTGCACGCGGGCGACCCGAACAAGGCGGTGGAAACGCTTCGGGCCGCGCTCGAGCTTCCGGGAGTCGAGCGCGGCCCGGTAATGGCGTTGCTGGCGCGGGCCTATGCGGCGCTGGGCGATTCGGAGCAGGCCTTGACCTGCACGGAGGAGGCCGCCACGTTACGGCGGTAGCCGCCTGTGACCTCAGTTCGCTTCGTCGGCCGAGGGCCCGTAGGCGGAGGGCACGGGGACGTCGAGCAGGCGCAGGTAGACGCCCAACTGGGCCCGGTGATGAACGAGGTGGTTGAACACCATCGAACGGAGCACGGCCGCGCGCGGCAGCTCAAACACGAGTTGCCCGTCCATGATGAATTTCCAGGGCACGCCCATCGCTTCGTCCGGGCAATCCTGGAGCGCCCTCTTGAACTCCGCCAGCCCCTCGTCGAACTTGGCGACGAGTTCGTTGTGGTCCTTTGCAATCCAGGGCTTGTACTCGCCTGTGTTGAAGGACAACTCCTCCGTTTGAAGCGTCATCGGACCCCACTTGGCAAGTTCCGCCACATGCGATGCAAGAAGGCCAAGCGGCATGGACTTTTCGTGGGGCCGCCAATCCCACTTGTCGTCCGGTATGCGTTCGAGGGTCTTCCGGGTCGCGATGGCCTCCTGGTTGAGTTCGGCCAACAAGGCATCCGAGATGCGCATCACAGCACTGCTCATGACGTCGTCTCCATCCGTTGATTACAGTGATTCTGCCGGCACGGCAACTGCAAAGCCTTCAGGGGTCGCCTCAAGGCGTGTTGGATAGCCCGTTCATTTCAGGGAGCAGGGACAGTATTCACCAGCCTAGAACTCGGGTGCAAGCACGACCGGCAGCCCGCTGGTATTGGCGTGCCGCGCGAGCTCATAGGCCTCGTTGTACTGACGCGCCACGACCTCCCACGAAACGACGTTGTCCAGGTAATGCCGGAGGTTCTCGCCGAGCCGCATCCGCAGGCCTTCGTCGCAGGCGAGGCGTATGGTCTTTTCGCGGAGTCCTTCGCGGTTCGTGAAGAGCAGCCCGCCTTCGCTTTCGAGGGTCTGGGCGGTCAGGCCTTCCATGGGCGCGGTGGTGATATAGGGCTTGTTGAGCGCGATGATTCGCGCGAGGGTGCCCGATTGGGTCTCGTCGACGGACGGCAGGACGATGAAGTCGCACACGGCCATGACTTTATAATAGACGTCGCCGCGGGGGATGAACTCGTAGTAGTGGGCCAGGCTTTTTCGCTCGAGCAACTCGACCTGCCCTTTCCAATCCTCGTAGTCGCGGCGGTGGTTTGGATCGCGCATGGCGCCGGCGGCGAGCAGGTCCCAATCTTCGCCGGTACGCCGGTTTATCTCTTCGGCAATCTCTTCCCACATCGATGTGAGGATGTCCCAGCGCTTGTTGGACTGAATCCAGCCGACCAGTCCCACCAAGTGTGGCGCGAGTCCTTTGACCTTGTTCAGGCCCAGTTCCTCGCGCAGCCGGGGCACATCCTCGACGCTCCAGCGCCGGTCGGCGCGGGCGCCGTGCGGGATGACCATAACGTTGCGGGGTGTGCGCCATCCGCGCGTGCTGAAGGTCCAGTCGAGGCGCCATTTCTGGTAGTGGCATTTGAGCAGCAGCACGTCGATGCGCTTGGCCATCTGGTAGATGAAATCGCCTTCGTGGTCGCACAGGCGCCCGTGCACGGTGTGCGGTTCGACCACGATGGGGTAGTCTGAGATGGCGTCGAGCAGATCGAGGAAACCCTCGTTCCGGTCGCCGTGGCCGCGCTCGTCGACGTATTCGTAGAGCCCGTATTCGTGTTCGATGTGGACGGCGTAGGGATCGAGTTCCCGCACCTTGTCGGCCACGGGCTTCCACCAGCGCAGGCTCTTCATGTCGATCAGGGGAAAGACGCCGTCGCCGGCGCCGTCGGTATGTGAGATGACGTAGACGGGCCGCTCGGGGTTGGCCCGTTGGATGAACTCTCGGGCTTCTTCACAGAAAGTTCCTATGCCGCACAACCGGGGCGGATATGAACTGATTAAGACTATGGGCTTTTCCGCCATGATGTACTCCTCGGAAGGGCTTGATGGTGCCGCCTTCCTGACCTCTCGCCGCGTATGATCGTAATAGATAGGGCTGGGCTATTCCGGACATGCCGAAGGTGCTCTCTTGGAACACATTGTACACCCCCAGACGTGCGTTTCACTCATTCGATATCACGTAGAACCGGATTCAGGGTTCAGATATGCCCGAGGGTGGTTTTTCTTTTCGCGCCGGCGCGCGCGAACCTTCAAAAGGGGGAGGGCCCTCCCGATACGCGGAAGGGCCCCCGGCCAACGGAGGAAGGAGAAGGAAACCTATTGCCGTTTGAGTATTTCGCCGGTAATGGGCGCCAGGGAGGCGGCATCGTCGATGAGGCCGTAGTAGCGGCCGCGCCAGTAGGCATCGATATACGCCGCGCCGCCGAGTTCGCGGCGGGTGTTGTCCTGGAACATGGGGCAGAGGTGTGCGTCGGACCATGTTTCGCCACGGTCTTTGGAGAGGAAGAGTCCGCCGGGCGTGTCCGCGAAGATCCAGTCGGTGTGGCGCGGCGCCATCAGAACCCGCCCGACGGGGATATCCAGCCCGGACTTCTTTTCCTCCCAGGTGGCGCCGCCGTCGGTGCTCCTGAGGATGCCGCGCAGTCCGCCCGTATACACCACCTGCGGGTTGCGGGGATCGATGGAGGGCGCGACGATCGCGCCGGGGATCATGAGGGCGGTGACCGCCTTGATTCCGCCTTTCGAGTACACTTCGTAGACATACTTCATGTCGTTCGTCCAGGTTACGCCCCCGTCGCGTGTTTCTTGCAGGAGGGTGTTGACGCCCAAGCCGGGGTATTCGATCTCGGTGGCGACCAGGGCGTGGTCCGGGTTCGAGGGATCTATCCGCAGCCAGGGCTGAAGGTTGCCGTAATCGCCGAGGCCCCGCAGGCCGACCTCTCCCCCACGCTGCCATGTGGCCTCGTCGAGCTTGCGCGTGAACAACACGCCGTCCAGCAGGGCGTAGATCCGGCCCGGGTGCGCGGCCGATGCCGCGGCGGTATAGGAAGCCTGTTTCGCAGGCGGTAGATCCTCCGTGAGGCATTCCCAGCTTTCGCCGAAGAATCTTTGTCCGAAATCGCGGCTGCGGTAGACCGCCCTTGTGGTCGTGGCAAAGATCACGTTCAGACTCTCGGGATGGAAAAAGATGTCGGTCGGCTTCCCGCCGTCGTCCGGCACGGGCATCCGCTGCCAGGCGTGGCCGGCCGTGGCCGACTTATAGAACCCGTCGTCGCACGCCGCCACCAGGATGCGCAGCTTGTTGCCCGCGTCGAGGGCCCGCACCGGACTGACGAGATCGTGGTCGATCGACCGCCAGCCGGCAAAGGTCGCCCCGCCGTCGCGCGACTGATAAAGGTCGCCCTTTTCGTCGAAGGCGTAGAGCACCACCGGGTCTTCCGGCGAGACGGCCACACCGAGCACCCTCCGGCTCAACCATCCGTCGGCGCGGGTCAGGCTGCCTTTCCAGAGGTATTCGTTGTCCCAGGCGGCCATGAACGTGGGGTACGGCGGCTTGAGGTCTTTGTTGATGCTGTTCATGGCGGGACGCAGGGTCGTGTCGGTCGGGTAGGTCTGGAGGCTGAACAGGGCGTCTCGAAGCGCCTTGTCGCGATCGGCCGCGTCGGGCGTCAAACTCAGGTAGATGTAGGTGAAGAGGCTCTGGCCGTCGTTCTTGTGGTTGTCCCACAGGCCGTTCAGCACCACCCGGAAGCCCGCCAGGAGTTCGGGATCCTTCTCCATCCGGAAGAGGTTCTCGAGGTGGCAGAACACGTGCTCGGCGTCGTCGAAACTCTTGCCCGGCTTGAACTCTTTGAGTCCGCGGATGTCGTATTGCGCGCAGAGCTGGTCGTAGACCTTCTTGAACTTCTCGTTGCCGGTGGCGTGGTGGGCCACCTTGGCGCCCGCAATGGCCATCATGATCCGCGTGTTGAGCGTACGTCCGTCGGTCATTCCGAGGATGGGCGTGGGCGAGCCTTTCCGCTCGTAGTTGTAGATCTCGAGGTTGTTGTCGACCCAATAGCTCACCAGCGCATCGATGGCGGCGCGGCAGCGATCTTTCTTTTCGCCCTCGGCGGCCAAATCGTAGAACTGCCCCAGGCCGTGGATGGCGTCGCTGTAGTTGTGATGGCTTGGCTCGCCGCGCCAGCGCAGGTCTTTGTACTCGCCCGTGCCCTGGTGCCATTCGTCGCGCGTGCCCTCGTCCCAGCGTTCCTCGTAGGACTCCCCGTGGCCCAGGGCATAGCCGCGGGCTTGTAAACCGGGGACGCCCGTGACCAACTGGCAGCGGTACACCGCCTCGAAGAGCTCGTTGGCGCGTTCGAGAGCCTTCTGGACCTCCTCGGCGGGGGCGCCGCTGCGCTTCAGGTGTGCGTAGCGATAGGTGGCGCCCGCGAGGTAGTTTGAGGTCCAGCAGATGGAATGGGCGATGTTGCCGATTCCCAAGGAGGTGTTGTCGACGGGGCGGCCGTCGAGCGGGACCTCGACCTGGGAGGGATAGAGTCCTAAGATGTTGTGGCGCTCGACGTTGCCCTGCTCGAGAATTATGGCCTTCTCGGCAAGCGGCTGTTTCCACGTGTCGTTCGGCTCCGCAGAGAGCGGCGAGGACCACGCCAGGAGTGCCCCCGAAAATGCCAGCAAGAATCGTCGCATGCTATCCCCATCCTTCGTCAGTGGATTAATAACCCTTTGACCGTCTTATGGGGCGGCAAGTTTCCCCGGCGCACTTGGGGGCAGGCCGCGCAGACGAAGCACCCGCGTGAACGGGTGGCATTAAGAGGGGCGATTTGGGAGTATTAGCGGACGTTTCGCTGGAGGGCCACCACGACGCCCTGCAACTGGAGGTCGGTGATGGGCACCTGGATGGGCTTCATGGTGACATTCGCGGGCCGGAGTTCCACCACCTGTCCGCGCGGGTAGTAATGCTTGACCGTCGCGGAGTCTTCCACGAGGGCAACCACAATGTCGCCCGGGCTTGGCCGCACGCTCTGGTCGACGATGATCGTATCGCCGTCGAGAATCCCGTCTTCGATCATGCTGTCGCCGTGCACGCGCAGGCAATAGGATCCG
>JAVEWL010000607.1:0-3797 GCA_034004565.1 FCB group bacterium
GCATGACGATTGCCACAGCAAGCGTCAGGCGCAACAGCATCCTCAGGAATACCCACCACATGTGCCGTTATCCAATACTCAACCTGCCGCGTTTCACCATTGGAGTCCAAAACAAGAGCAAGAGATTGGTACTCGTTCCCAATCCGTTGCACTGCCGCTAGTGTTCCCCGGAGCTCACGGGATCCTTATACGACCACCCGCACGCCGGGCACCGGTCCAGTCCGGCGGGTATGGTCGCCTCGCACGCCATGCACGGAATCGGCTCCGACGTGTCGTCCGGCCCCAAATCTTCACCCTGCAGCGTATCAACGGCCCCTTCGAACGCCGCGGCAATGGAACCGCGCAGAAACCACTCCAGGTGCCCGCAGAGCGTGCAAACGAGCACGGTCACGTTGTTGCCCAGGAACGCACTCAGCCCGGTCGCATGGATAACGGCATTCCGCGAATCAAAGAGCTCTCCGCCGCACAAGGTGCACTTGATTGGCAATTCGCGCGCTGCATCCTCCACGAAGAGTTCCTTTCCAGTCCAACCGGCCTTGAAATCCCCTCACAGGTGCTCGTTCCCGAGCTGCACTTTCCGCGGTGCTCGTTCCCAAGTTGCACTTGGGAACGCTGGCATGTCTTCAAAGTTGTACTTTGCCGTTTTGTGCCTAAGCCCGCGAAGTACAACTTCGGGAACAGGGTGCGTTACCAAGTACAACTTGGTAACGAGCAATTCAAGAAGGGCTCAGCGCCGCACGCAACCCCAGATCCGATTCGTGTGATTCGTCTTATTCGTGGTTGCTCTGCTCTTGCAGTTCTTCGTGCCCTTTGTGTCTTCGAGCCTTTGTGGTGATCTTCTCGCCTTACAGCAGTCCCTTGACCACCTCGCCAGCCTTCGCAATCGCCTCACCCAGGTTCTCGGGGTTCTTCCCACCGGCCTGGGCCATGTCGGGACGGCCACCGCCGCCGCCGCCCACGATCGGCGCGAGCTGCTTCACGATATCCCCCGCCTTAATCCGCCCAACGAGGTCCTTCGACACGGACACGCACAGCGCGGCTTTGCCCTCGCCGTTGCCGCCCAGCACCACCACGCCCGACTCAAACTTCTCGCGCAGCTTGTCGAGCACGAGCCGCAACCCGGCCGCATCCTGCCCGTCCACTTCCGCCGCCAACAGCTTCACGCCGTCGACGTCCTGCACGCGCGAGAAATAGTCCTGGCCGCCGCCCGTGGCCGCCGCCTGCTTCCACTTCTCGACCTCACGCTGGAGCCGCTTGTTCTCGTCGAGCAGGCTCTGAACGCGATCCTCGAGCCGGTCGACGGGTGCGGCAAGCAGTTGCGCCGTGCCCACGAGCTTGCGGTCGCGATCCTGGATGTAGTCGATGGCAACGTCGCCGCAAACGGCCTCGATGCGTCGCACGCCGGACGCGACCGATGCCTCGCTGACGATCTTCATGCAGCCGATGACGCCCGTCCTGGGCACGTGCGTGCCGCCGCAGAGTTCCATGCTCACTTCGCCCGCGCGCACCACGCGCACCTCGTCGGTGTACTTCTCGCCAAACAGCGCCATGGCCCCCGCCGCGCGCGCGGCGTCAAGCGCCATCTCGCGGATATCGACCTCGTAGTCGGCCTGCACATAGCGGTTGACGAGGCTCTCGATGTCGCGCAGGCGCTGGAGTTCGATGCCTTCAAAATGCGTGAAGTCGAAGCGCAGCCGTTCCGGCGACACCTGCGAACCCGCCTGCTGGACGTGGTCGCCGAGAATGTCGCGCAGGGCCGCCTGCAACAGGTGCGTGGCCGTGTGATGCTTCATCGTGGCCGTGCGTGCGTCGGTGTCGACGGCCGCCTTGACTTCGTCGCCGACCTTCAGCGCGCCGCGCATGATCTTGACCTTGTGCACCGGGAACTTTGGCAGGGACGCAACCGTATCGCGCACGTGCGCGTCGCCTTCGGAGGCTTCGAGCACGCCGACGTCGCCGACCTGCCCGCCGGACTCCGCGTAGAACGGCGTCACGTCGAGGACGATCTCGCCCTCTTCGCCGTCGCCGAGTTGTTCAACGCGCTGCCCGTCCTTGATGATCGCCTTTACCTTCGCGGTAGCTTCCGTAGTGTCGTATCCGACGAACTTCACATCGCCGATCTCGTCCCTCACGATGCGGTACACCGGCGAGATGGCTTCCTCGCCGCTGCCGGTCCACGCGCTGCGGGCCTGCTCGCGCTGCTGCTTCATGGCCGCCTGGAAGCCTTCGCGATCAACCGTGTAGCCGCGGTCTTCGGCGATATCCGTCGCGAGGTCCAGCGGGAACCCGAAGGTGTCGTGCATGCGGAACAGTTCCTTGCCCGACACCGTCTTTTCACCCGCCTTGTCCATCTTCTCGAAGATTTCGTCGAGCAGGTTCATGCCGCGCGCGAGCGTGCTGCCGAAGCGCTCTTCCTCGGTGTGGATGACCTTTTCCACCTGCGCGCGCTTCTCGATGATCTCGGGGTACTGGTGCCCCATCCGCTCGATGACCGTGCCGACCACCTTGTGCAGGAACGGCTGCTCGAGGCCCAGTTCGCGGCCGAAACGCGCCGCCCGGCGCAGCAAACGCCGTTCGACGTAACCCCGGCCCTCGTTCGAGGGGAGAATGCCGTCGGAGATCATGAAGGTGAGCGCGCGGGCGTGGTCCGCGATCACGCGGTACGGCACCGGGTTCTTCTGATACGGCACCCCGGCGATGCTCTGCGTCGTCTCGATGATCGGGAACACGTTGTCGATGTCGAACACCGTTTCCTTGTTCTGCAGAAGCGCCGCAACGCGTTCGAGGCCCATGCCCGTGTCGATGCCGCGATTCTTCAGCGGCAGGCGCGTCCCATCAATCTGCTGATCGAACTGCGGAAACACCAGGTTCCAGAATTCCAGGAAACGCTCGCAACGCGGGCAACCGGGCGCGCAATCCGGCGCACCGCAGCCGACGCTCTCGCCGCGGTCGATGTGCAATTCCGAACAGGGACCGCACGCGCCCGCATCGCCGGCGGGCCCCCAGAAGTTGTCCTTCTTGCCCAGGCGCACGAGTTTCGACGTGGGGATACCGATTTCCTTTTCCCAGATGCCGTAAGCCTCGTCGTCGTCCTCGTACACCGACACCCAGATGAGTTCCGGCGCAAGCTTGAGGTATTGCGTGCTGAATTCCCAGGCCCACTCGATTGCTTCGCGCTTGAAATAATCGCCGAACGAGAAATTCCCCATCATCTCGAAGAAGGTCATGTGGCGCGCGGTCTTGCCCACCTCGTCGAGGTCGTTGGCCTTGCCGCCGGCGCGCAGGCACTTCTGGGCCGTCGTGGCGCGACGATACGGCACGGGGACCTCGCCCGTGTAGAAGGGCTTGAACTGCACCATCCCCGCGCTCGTGAACAACAACGTCGGGTCGTTGCTCGGCACAAGCCGGTCGCTCCGCTCGACCACGTGGTCGCGCGTGCGGAAGAATTCGAGATAACTGGAACGGATTTCGTCGCTGGTCACGAGGGGCATCTCCCTGTAAAGGCAAGCCTAGGCCGCACAATTGCTTAATCCGATCACTCTTACCAGAATAATGCAGACAATTCAACGCGACCGGCCTCGAAAAGATCACCACAAAGGCACGAAGACACGAAGAACTGCAACCACGAATGGGACGAATCTGAGCTGAGGTAGCCCGAACCCAGAGAACTGCCCCCAACGGAAAACGGGGACTGTTCCACTTTTGGCAAGTTTCCGGCTACCGGCGAAGCCCCCGAGCGGCCGCCGCCCACTCAGTCAACAAGGCCCGAGGACAACTAGTGGTAACTGTCCCCGCTT
>JAVEWL010000608.1:0-3788 GCA_034004565.1 FCB group bacterium
CTGCTCAGCCGCGTAGCGTTCGAGGAACTTCGTCAGGATCGGATCGCCGCCGAGGCGAGCGGAGTATTCGCGCGCGCGCGTGAAGGCCACCTTCGGGTCGCCGAAGCGGTACTCCAGAAGCACCGCCATGCGCAGGGAACCCCGGAAATCGTCCTCGGTGTAGTGTGTCCACTCCAGCGAATCGGACTCGTAGGTCCAATCCGCTGGCCGTTCGGCGAAACCCAACTCGGCGGCCCGCACCTGATTCGCAATGGCGTCGGCGCGCAGACGGGCGATTTCCCCGGTCTCTCCCCCGCCGGTGGCGAGCTTCTGAGCCTTCTCCGCCTGCAAGCGTCCCAGCATGTGCGGCAGGGCGAAGGCATCGGGATTGTTCGCGATGCCTTCCTCGAGGAACTCGACGCCCTGATCGATGTTGTCGCTCTTCAGCCAATAGGCGGCGATGGCGTAGGCGCGCACGTCGTGCGGATCGGCCAGCGTCATGACGCGGTACCAGGGCAGGAGTTCGGTGCCCGGCGTGTGCTGATGGGGGAGGCTGGGATCGCGCCATGGTTTGACCTGCCGCTGGAGTTCGCCGACGAAGCCGCGGAAGTCGTTGCCTCTCGTGGGAATGATCGTTGGCGTCCCCGCGTACTCATGACCCTCGTCATGGGCGTGGTCATGGTCGTGGTCGTGGTCGTGCTCGCCTTCGTGTGCCGCGCTCTCCCTGATTTCGGCCTCGTGGCGCTCCATTTCGGCGGTTTCGCCTTCGAGCGTCAGGATTTCCTTCTCGGCGTGCGGCATGTAGGCGATGCCGCTGTCGAGATAGCGCTCGGTCTTGATGAAGAGCAGGTCGGCGGCCGTGGTGCGGATCTCGCCGAGGACCATGGCGATGGCGCTGGAGTTGCGCTCGGCGCGGTCGGCCACGTCGCGGCTGCGGCCGCCCTCGTATTGCTGGGGCTGGATCGTGCGCGTCCACAGCGGACTGATCGCCAGGGCCACGGCAACGGCAGCGGCAAGAACACCGGTGCGATTCATCGGCAAGCCTCCTGCATCACAGCACCCGCCTGCGGAACAAACACGCACCCACCAGCAGCAGCGCCGCCGTGAAGATCGCGCCCTCCGCGATAAGGCCGATGAACTCGCCGAACGGCAGCGCCACGATGCCGTCGGTGTAGCGCGTGATCGCGTTGAAGCGCGAGAAGTCCGGAACGTAGGCGAATATCCACTCGACAACGGACGGCGGAAGCGCCGTTGCAAGCCGCGCCTGCATGAAGCCCAACAGGTTTGCCCCGAAGGCAACGTGCAAGCCGCACAGGACGATCGTCACTCCCTTTGGTGCCACGAGCGAGAGCAACTGGGCCAGCGCCGCCAGCAGCGACAGTGACACAGCCTGCAATGCGAGCATCTGGAACAGCATTCCCGTGTGGTAGGGCTCCATCGCGGGAACGAAGACCCACACGAGCCCGCCGAGCACCACGAAGACGAGAAAGCCGCACAGCGACGCCGCTGCCCACTTGCCGAGCAGGTACGTCGTGCGCTCGACGGGTTTCGCCAGCATGGGGTAGATCGTGCGGTTCTCCAGATCGTCGGGCACCTGGCGCGCCACGAGCAGCAGCGTCAGCAGGTGCGCCGAGAAGTACGCCAGCGTGACGCCGAGATTGAGCAGGAACGTGGCCGTCGAGGCGTTCTCGATGCCGATGACCGCGAACGCGAGCACCGCCATCAGGTACACGGCCATCAGGATGCTGAGGACGTACAGGTCCTTGCGGCGCACGAGCTCGATGACCACGCCGCGCCCCACAAGCCCAAGCGCCCGCATCTGGCCGATGTTGCCCGGATCGCTCATAGCGGCTTCCTCCGGAACCAGATGGCAGCCAGCGAAAAATACAGCGCCGAGAAGAACAGGCCGTACAACGTCAACTGCGCCATCGTGGCGAAACGCAACGGCGCCCACGCCTGCGCGTGAACGGCCTTCTCCGACAGATCGAGCAACGTCAGTTGCGGCACGGCGTAGATGACAACGCGGATGAGGAACTGCCCGATGGGTGTCGTGAAGTCATAGATGTATGTCGTCAGCGTCGTGAACGTCGCGGCGAAGACGTAGAAGATTGCGCCAATCGTGATCACGGCATCCAGATTCAACAGCATCGAGAGCCAGAAGCTGAGCGTCGCGAGAATCAGCAGCATCACGATCTGCAGGTAGATGTACTGCGCAAAGAGCGCCCACGGCACCGAACTCCCCAGGTAGGCCGCGCCGCAAAGATACACCACCATGAACAGCCCGAAGCAGAACGCCGCGGCGATCATCACGCCAAGAAGCTTGCCGCAGAGAAACGCGAATCGGCTGATCGGCTTGGCCATCAGCGGGTAGATCGTGCGCGTCTCGAATTCGCGCGGGAGCTGGCGCGCGGCGAGCACGATCACCGTCAGCGCCGTCGCCACGCTCATGATCTTCAGCGCAACCTCGCGGTAGAATTTCGTCAGTCCCTCCAGCTCGAAGAAATCGACGGTCATCACCGCGCCGATAAGAAGCGTCGCGACGAGCACGATCGCGTAGATCTCGCGCCGCCGCACGGCTTCGAGCAGCACGCTCTTCGCAATCAGCCACACCGGGTACGGCTTCACGGCTTCGCCTCCGCCTCGCGCACCAACTCGATGAAGTAGTCTTCGAGCGACACGGTGCGCGACGCCGTCCTGCGAATCTCCACGCCCCGCGCCGTCAGGTCGGACAACACGCGCGGATAGCCATCGATGTCGTTGACCAACAGACGGCACATCTCGCCGTCCTGGCGCAGGTCGTGGCGGGCGGCGCTCTCTGGGACCTCGAAGCCCGCCGGCGGAACGAACACCACCTCGAACTGGTTCAGTGGCTTCATCAGTTCCGACACCGGCGCCTGCTTCAGCACGCGCCCCTTGTGGATCATCACGATGCGGTCGCACAGCGACTCGACTTCGGACAACTCGTGCGAGCTGAAGAAAATCGTCGTCCCCGAGTTCTTGAGTTCGAGCAGCACCTGGCGCAAATCGTAGCGCCCGAGAGGATCGAGGCCGGAGGAAAGCTCGTCGAAGATCAGCGCGTCGGGTTCGGCAATCAGGGACTGGGCAATGCCAAGACGCTGCTGCATTCCCTTGGAGAACTGGCGCAACAGGACGTTTTCCTTGCCGCCAAGGCCGACCTTCTCCAACAGGGCGGGAATGCGGGCGCGAAGCTGTGCGCGGCTCAGGCCGCTGAGGCCGCCGTACAATTCGAGCAGTTCGCGCGCCTTCATGAACGGGTAGTAGAGCGCGACCTCGGGCAGGTACCCGATGCGCCGCCGGCTCTCCACGGTGCCCGCCTTGTGCCCGAAGACGCGGGCCGTGCCGGAAGTGGGGAAGATGAAACCCATCAGGGTCTTCATCGTCGTCGATTTCCCCGCGCCGTTCGCCCCGATGAAGCCGACGCACTCGCCCGGCTGGACGGCGAAGGTGATTCCATCGACGGCACGGTGACGCCGGGCGCCCTTGCCGTACTCGACGACAAGGTTCTCGACTTCGATGACGGAAGCGCCGTGCTGTTCGCTCATGGCTGAGTCAACCTCCTGAACCGCTCCGCGGCCGTGATAGCGCAGGCGCCCGCGCCAGACAAGTGCGCTGTTCTTAAGAGTGCGTAAGGAAGCCGGGGATACAAAAAAAGAGAGGGCCCCTGGGGGCCCTCTCCGGTCGTGCGGGTTGCTGGTTTCGATCAGGGAGCGGGCTGGAATGCGCGGCCGACGAAGACCTGCCACGGTCCCTCTGACTGGTGACGGAAGCCGATGGTGGCGTTCTTTGCC
>JAVEWL010000609.1:0-3782 GCA_034004565.1 FCB group bacterium
CCCTGTACCCTTGCGCAAGCCATGAACCTATTTGCCAAAGCGTATGGCGCGGTTAACGATATCGGGCTTTACGGCTGGTCACCGGGCACGGCGACGACCTATCCGGTGATGGTGCCGCTATTGCGCGTTGGTGAGGAGTATGCCGCGGAGCCCTTCAGCGCAGGATTTGCCCATGGCGCGACGCTTGGCGAGGCTGCGGCGCTGGTGACAGCCTACACCAATGTTCATGCCAACGCCACGGTAGCGGAGCTCAGCGCACGGCTCTCACAGGCTGAACTACTTGGGTTTAGGCTGGGTGAGCTGGCACAAGGCAACGCCATCCTAGACTTTGCCCCAGCACTGCGTGTCACCGCTTTCGACCCCGGTGCCACCACGTTGCACTTCGAGCTAGAGAATGGCATTGACGACTCCCCGGCGCAAGCCCTGGCGCGTCTGGGCGCGTCAACGACCGGTCGCATGACGGTGCTACGGATGGCGACGCCGGGCGGCGCCGCCATCCCACTCAATACCACGGTACAGATCTCCCCCAACCACGGCACCGCCACCTTCACACCAGAAACGCCCGGCAACAGCTCCTTCTTCAAACTTCGTGTCTTACCGGCGCAGTAAAAAATAACAGGGTGCTGTTTGTATAAGGCCACATGGTGCAGCGGATACCGACCTTGCCGCCTAATGACAGTTGCGGATAAACTGGGTAGTATCTTTGAAGTTCAGGAAAGAGGGAGTTGCCTGCGATGGAATATTGCGCCCGGCGTAAATAACCGTGGGGTGCTGCGCCTCCTGTGTCAGTGTGGAGAAGCGTTCGACCCCGCGGCTTAAATCGTGATGCGGGGTATGGGCTGCTTTGATCTCGATCGGTATCAGCTTGCGTCCGCTTGCCAGCAGCAGGTCAACTTCCAAACCCTGACTGTCGCGAAAAAAGAATAGGTCGCGATCTTTGCCGGCATTCAAGAGGAGGGGGTCGTTGCTGTTGGTAAGTGGGTTGAGTGGTTGCCAGCCAGTGAGTGCAGGCATATTAAGGTAGGGTTTGGCGACAAAGATGCCGATAAAGCCGAGTAGCATCATGGCGTAGAGGAGGTAGGAGAAAGACGGCGTGAACGTGACGAATCTGATTTCATTGCCGCCTTGGCGTGATGACTGCCTTGGTACATTAACTGGGAATTGATTGTCGCCGATGGGGCAATGTAATTGTCGTTGACTATCGTTCAGAATGTTCATCGGGCAGAATGTGTCGGCCGTCTATGTGGAGACGGGCGAAGATGTGATCTGCGGCGCGATTTTCCTGGCTTCCAAGTTCTCGGCAAAGCCAGTGTAGAAATGAGACGGTTCGGATTCTGAACGCAGGATGTAGACGTAATGGAATCCAGTCTTCATCGCGTGCCTTGCCCGCCTTCGCTCGTCCCTGGCGTGCCGAGCCGTAGCTCGTCCCGCCAGGGACGAGCGAAGGCTGGTCGGGGCGATTGGCGCTCGTTTGAACCGTACCCCCAACTCATCGCGCCCATCGTGACCGTTTTCGACGGCCCGGCGCTGCCGTTTGTGGCCACCGCCGAGCGCCTGGTGCGCCTTTGCGCCTGAATCCGCCACCCGCGGGCAGGCTCACGAGTCAGGCTCATTCCAGGCTCACAGGCTCATGCACGGGCTCACGGGCAGGCTCACGTATAGGCTCATGAACCTGCCGTCCATGCAGCCCATTTGGACTATTCAGTCTCATTGCTGTGCCCGGAGTCCATCGCGCAGTTTCTCCGCGATGCGATCCCGCAGACTCCGCGGGGCGAGGGTCTTTACGTCCGGCATCCAGGACAGGACCCACCGCACCAGTTCCTTGCGTCCCGTCGTTTCCAGCCGCATCTCCACGCGGCCGTCCGCTCGCGCCCGGAACTCCTGCGACGGGTGCCACTGCCGCTCCGTGATGTAGACGGCCAGTTTCGGCTCGAACAGCAGCCGGACCTTGATGGGCTTCTCGCCGCCCACGATACCGAACGCATGCCGGGCGTACGTCTCGGGGCTGAACTCGGCCGGTCGCGTGAAAGCCTGCCCCATGGCCTCGATACGCCTGAACCGCGACAGGGCGAAGGTCTCGACCCTGGCCTTGGCCGTGTTCAGTGCCAGCGCATACCAGTTCCCATGGTAGGCGAGCAGGTGGTAGGGGTGCAGTTCGTACTCGGAAACCCGCCCGTCGAAGGTCTGGTACGTCGCCCGGATCACCTCGCGGCGCTCCACGCAACCGGCCAGTTGCGCCCACACCTGCGGGTCGATCCGCACTCGGTCTTCGGGCAGGACGCCGACGTGCTCGTTGAGCCAGTCGGGCTCGATCGTAATGTCGCCCGCCAGCGACTTCGCGATTTTGTCCAACACCGACCGCATGTCCAGGTGTAGCGGTGTGTCCTCGTAGTGGGCCAGGAGCTTGCGGGCAAGCGCAAAGCTGAAGGCCTCCTTGCGGCTGATCCTCACTGGCGGCAGCGTATAGGTGTCATCCGTGAGCCGAAAGCCGTGCCGGGCGTCGTCGTAGGCCAGCGGGGCGCGTTCCTCGTCGCGCAGGAAGTCCAGGTCCCGCGCCACGGTCCGGCGCGACACCTCGAACTCCTCCATGAAGTCGGTGCTATTGGGCAGATGGCCAGTCACGGTGCCCTCGCGCACCATCTGAACCATGCGCCGGATGCGGTAATATTGCGGTCTGGAACCTGCCTTCATTTTTCTCAAACTTTCTTCAGGGGTATGCCGTTAGATGACACACCCCCTTTTGTACACTGGGCGGCATGGCGAATCAAGTCTACCGTGCCCGAAAGCCTCACTCCTCACCGCTCTGGCAGTGCCTGTCCCGGTATTTTGACGCCTTTCTCGCCGCCTACGAGGCACGCTTTCAACCCCATTACGGCTTCCTCCGCCCCATCATCCCGGAGGTGGTCAACAAGTTCCTCGACTGCGGCGACCTCGAACACGGCTTCGCCCGCGTGCGCTGCGACGACTGCAGGCACGAGTACCTGCTGGCGTTCTCCTGCAAGGGGCGCTGGTTCTGCCCGTCGTGCCACCAGAAGAAGGTCCAGCTATTCGGCGCGCTCCTGTCCGAGGCGATCCTCTTTCCCGTGCCGCACCGGCATTTCACCTTCGGTATCCCCAAGATGCTGCGCCCCTACTTCCGCTTCGACCGCGACCTGCTCAAGGACCTCTGCCGCCTGGCGCACGAGTGCCTGCTCGAATACCTGCGCACCACGCTCGCCCTGCCCGAGGGCCTGCCCGGCATCGTCATGGCGATCCACACCTTCGGCGAGTACCTGGACTTCCACCCCCATCTGCACGCCCTGGCCGCCGACGGGCTGTTTGCGCGTTCGGGCCTGTTCTACGTCCTACCCGATGTCAGCCTCAAGCCGCTGGAGGAGTTGTTCCGGGCGCGGGTCATCACGTTTCTGGTAGACAAGGGCCTGCTACCGCCTGCACGGGCGAACATGCTGCGCGGCTGGGTGCATTCCGGCTTCAACGTGCACCGCAGTCGGCGCGTGCAGCCCGACGAACGCGAGGATTTGGAGCGGCTCGCCCAATACATGATCCGCAACCCCTTCGCCGTCGAAAAGATGCAGGGTACAGAGCCAAACCGCGCGAACCCAGACGGCTCGATCATCTACCGATCCGGGCTCAATCCCAAGATTCAGCGCAACTTCGAGGTCTTCTCGCCGTGCGACTTCATAGCGGCGATCACGCTGCACTTCCCCGACAAGAGTTTCCAGCTTGTCCGCTACTACGGCTGGTATTCCAACTAGATGCGCGGCCAACGCGACAAGCATGCA
>JAVEWL010000610.1:0-3782 GCA_034004565.1 FCB group bacterium
GTCGCGCACCAGGCAGGCCGCGCTACCCCGCACGCCTATGTTAAACCCGAGAATAAACAAAAAGCCGTAAGGTTACTCACCAGGCTGACCAGCAAGCCAGCACTTCCAAAGCCCTATACCGGACACGCCACCTCCAAACTTGTCTGGAGGTGCTTAGGAGAATGCCAAGAACTTCCCCCCCTCCCCCCCCGCAGGCGGGGGGGAAAGAACCCACCGCCGCCTCAACTCTTTCCCCCCCGCCTGCGGGGGGGTAGGGGGGGAAGTTCTTGGCATTTTCCTAAGCACCCCCAGACAAGTTCACAAGGGTGGCGTGTCCGTTGCAGTGTTGGCATGGCATTTCAGGACACTCCCTGGTTCCGAATCCGCGTCAGGCCATTCAGTTGCTCGTTACCGTCCGCTAGACGCCGCCCGCCAATTCTACCGATCGCCGCGTCCGTTTCCGAGAGGGAAGTTCGGGGAACTTTCCGGCGCGGCGGAGCATTAGATGAACGCTTGCCGCCGCGGGTTCTTGAACGGTCATTATGGGGAACGTATAGTGACCTGAAACGCACGCCGGGCGGTGCCGGGCGGTGTCGCCACAGAAGTCCCACTAACCTCCATACCAGGGAGTAAACCATGCGCAAGGGTGTTGCGGCGAGCGCCGCGATCCTGCTCCTCGCCGCGGCCGGTTGCCACAGCACGGGCACGCCGCGCGTCCTCAGCATCCCCACAACCCGCGACTATCAGGAACTGCCCCCGGCGTCGCTCGCGGAGGCCAGCCGGGCCGTCGCCGAGGCCCGCAAGGCCGGCGCGGCACACACCGCGCCGTACGAATATTACTCGGCCGAAGAGTACCTTGAAACGGCGCGCTCGGCCAAGGGCGACGGCGAGCGCGATTATGCGGCCCTGGCGCAGCGGATGGCCGAGGCGGCCCTGCGCAAGGAACCCTCGCTGACGGATGCCACCCCGCTGCCCGACCTGTCGAAGGAAGACGGCGTGCGCACGGCCTTCACGGATCTCGAAGCGCGCCTGCGGGAACTGGATAAGGACAAGTCGATCGCCGTCGCGCCGGTGCTGTATGCCCGCGCCACGGCCGGCCTGAGCCGCGCCGAGTACCTCCTGACCCAGCGCAAAGGTTGGAAGGCGGTCGCGGGAATCCTCCCCGGCGTATCGGCCGACATCGACACCATCCGCTGGCAAGATTCCGACGGCGACGGCGTCGCGGATCTGAAAGATGGCGCGCCGCTGGAAGCCGAGGACAAGGACGGTTTTGAAGACGAGGACGGCGCCCCGGATCTTGATAACGATCGCGACGGCATTCCCGATACGGTAGATCGCGAACCCATGACCGCCGAGACCCGCAACCGCTGGCGCGACGAAGACGGCGCGGCCGACGACTATCCCAAGCTCGAGCCGGTGTTCTTCGCCGAAGGCAGCACGGCCCTCTCGCCCGACGCGCGTGGCTACCTCCGAGGTATCAAGGTGATCCTCGATGAAGCCCCCGAACTGAAGCTCCACATCAAGGGCTTCTCGGACGCGCTCCACTCCGACACCTATAGCATGGACCTCTCGCATCGCCGCGCCCAGGAAGTGCAGCGCTTTCTCATGATCCTCGGCATTACCGGCGACCGCCTCGTGAGCACCTTTCACGGGCAGGCCGAAGCCGCCGTAGCCAACGCCGGCAACCGGGTAGAACTTGCCTTCGAATAAGGAACGAAGAACGAGGAACGAAGAACGAGGAAAGAAAAAGCAAACACTGCGGGCCTCCTGCTCTGGCTCTTTCTTTCCTCTTTCCTCTTTCCTCTTTCCTCTTTCCTCTTTCCTCTTTCCTCTTTCCTCTTTCCTCTTTCCTCGTTCCTCGTTCCTCGTTCCTCGTTCTTCGTTCTTCGTTCCTCGTTCCTCGTTCTTTTCTTCCCTCCCCTCCCGTGGTTTATCATAGTCCCCGGCGGAGGTCGTCGAGGGGTCCATCGGGATTCGGGAGCACGCAATGATTGAGCTGCCTTACTCTCTCATCATCGAGGCTACGAAGGACAAGGATGTTTTCCGGTTTCATTCGCCGGGACTGGAAGGGCTCGCGGGCACGGGGCACTCGATCGAGGACTGCATCTATCGCGCGAAATGGGCCATGACAGAATGCGTCGACCTGCTCAAGGAACAGGGTAAACCCGTGCCGCCCGTCAACCGCCACCCGACCATTCTCATCCGTAACGAAGCGCCGTCGCCGGCGCATCTGAAGCCGTAAACGCAAGAGGGGGATTCCACCGTGCCGATCGAAGCAAAGGACAGGACCGTCCTGCGCGACCTCGCGCAACAACTCGCCGAAGCCGCCGCGCAACCCGTCATGGACGAGCGCCGCGCCATGTGGAAACGTCACAACCGCCTCGAACGCGTGCGGCCCCTGGTGATGGTCTTTCCCGAAGGGTCGTGGCGCGAGTTGTTGCCGCAGTCGGCGCTCATCTGCGAGGGCGAACGCGCCCGCGAGATCGAATGGCACCTGCGCCTGCGCCTGTTCTACCGCGACGTCATCCCCGACGACAGCGTCATCGAGGCCGAATGGATCGTTCCGATGGCCATCGGCGACACCGGCTGGGGCATCGAAGGAAAGCAGAAGCCGAGCGCGCAGGCCGAAGGGGCGTGGGCCTTCGACCCGGTCATTACCAAACCGTCCGACCTCGACAAACTGCACTTTCCCGAAGTCCATTACGATCACGACGAGACCCAGCGGCGTTATCGCGAAATGCGGGATCTGCTCGGCGACATTCTCGATGTGAAACTCAAAGGCATCGCGCACATCTCGTTCCACCTGCTCTATCTCTACACGCGCTGGCGCGGCCTTGAGCAGGTCATGCTCGACATGTACGAAGAGCCCCAGATGCTCCACGACGCCATGGCCTTCCTCGAAGAGGGCCACCACCGGCTCGTGAAACAGTACCAGGACATGGGCCTCTTCAGCCTCAACAACGACGCCACCTATCAATCCACGGGCGGTTTCGGATATACCACCGAACTCCCCCTCGAAGGCCATTACCCCAACCGCATCACGCCCGCCGACATGTGGGCTTCCGCCGAGGCGCAGGAATTCGCCGCCGTCAGCCCCGAAATGCACGAAGAGTTCGCGCTGCAATACGAACGCCGCCTGCTGGCCCCCTTCGGCCTCAACGGCTACGGCTGCTGCGAAGATCTCACCGGCAAACTCGACCTGGTCCTGACCATCCCCAACATCCGGCGAATCTCCATCTCGCCGTTCGCCGATGTCGAACGTTGCGCCGAGCGCCTCGGCAGCAAGGCCATTTTCTCGTGGAAGCCCCATCCCTCGCATCTCGTGGGCGACTTCAACCCCGCCCAAATCCGCGACTACATCCGCCACACCCTCGAGGTAACGCGCGGCTGCATCGTGGAAATGAGCCTGAAAGACACGCACACCTGCGAGCATCGTCCCGAGCGCTTCACCCAATGGACCCAAATCGCCCGCGACCTCGCGGAAGACTATTGACCGCACTCGCGCGTCGGGAAGCCTGGGACTTTTCGCTGTCCTCAGGGCCCTCAGTGCTCCCCAGTCTTGCTTCCAAGGCTCACAGCCCGCTTCAGCGGGCTTTTGACCTTTGCCCCCTGCTTTAGCTGGGGGGTAAGGCTGAGTCTCTACAGTAGGAGCCGGCTTTAGCCGGACTTCTCGGGCTTTGCTTCAGCTAAAGCAGGAGCGCAAAGCCCGGCTGAAGCCGGCTCCTGCTGGAAAGGGTAGCCTTACCCCCCGCCTGAAGGCGGGGGCCAAGGTCATAAGCCCGCTGAAGCGGGCTAGGAGCTTT
>JAVEWL010000611.1:0-3780 GCA_034004565.1 FCB group bacterium
CTCAAGCGGACTTCGAGCCACAACAGTCTCCCCATTGCCTCGTGTTGCCTCTGTTCCAGGAAGGCATCCTGAGCACGGAAAGCCTCTCTGAGGATCTCAGTGCGTTGCTGCGGCCGCTGCTCGAGGATCGCACGTTCCAGGGCAAAGCGGAAGAGGCCTACTATCTCCCCTCTCCGGGCGCCGGACGCAAGGGCATCCTCGCCCTTGGCCTGGGGAAGCGGGACGCGTTCAACGCGGAGGTCCTCCGCCGTTGCGGCGGCAAGGCGGCGGAGATCCTGCGGCGGCACCGCATCGCCGAGGCCGTGCTCGACGCCTCCGCCCACGACGCGCTTCCCGCAGAGGCCTTTATCGAGGGTCTCGTGCTCGGCCAATACCGCTTCGACCGCTTTAAAGAGGCGCCCAAGGACGAGGATGCGCCCGTTCGCGTCGCGAGCCTGACCGTCCTGACGCGCACGAACGATAAGCTTGACCAGACCCGCCGGCGTTTCGAGCGCGCCATCCTTGGCTGCGACAACGCAAACTGGGCGCGCGACCTCGCCAATATGCCGTCGAACGAAATGACGCCGACCGCCCTCGCCGAAGCCGCGAAAGGCATGGCGAAGGAGACAGGCTGCGCCTGCGAAGTGCTGGACGAGGATCACATGCAGCGCCTGGGCATGAACGCCCTGCTGGGCGTGGCCAAGGGCAGCGAGAATCGCGCGAGGCTGATCGTCGTCAAGTATCATCATTCCGACGACGCGCGCACCCTTTGCCTCGTTGGCAAGGGCGTCACCTTCGACACGGGCGGCATCAGCATCAAGCCGCCGCAGAATATGCACGAGATGAAGTTTGACATGTGCGGCGCCGCGGCGGTATTGGGCGCGGTGAAGACGGCCGCCGAGCTGAAACTTCCCTTGAACGTCGTGGTGGTCATTCCGGCGGCGGAGAACATGCCGGGCCCCAACGCGCAGAAGCCCGGCGACATTGTGAAGGCTTACAACGGCAAAACGATCCAGGTGGACAACACCGACGCGGAAGGCCGGTTGCTGCTGGCCGACGCGCTGGCGTATGCGGTCGAGAAGTTCAAGCCCGAGCGCATCGTGGACATCGCGACGCTCACCGGTGGCGTGCTGGTGGCCCTGGGCAATGTCGCGGCGGGCATCATGGCCACCAACGAGGCGCTCTACGCGGCACTGCAACTTGCCAGCGACGAGACGGGCGAGCGCATCTGGCGTCTGCCCCTCTGGAGCGATTACGATAAGCTCATCGAGGCCCCGCACGCCGACCTTACGAACATCGGGCCGCCCCGCATCGCCAGCAGCATTGTCGGCGGCTGCTTCCTGAAAAATTTCGTGGGCGACACGCCGTGGGCCCACCTCGACATCGCGGGCACGGCGAACGGCGTCAAGAACGTGTCCTATCTCAATTGCGACGATGCGACGGGATTTGGCGTGCGCCTGTTGGCGCAATGGCTGATGAACGAAGCAGAGCATTCATAAGGCAATCATGGCAGTAAGCAATCAGAAGCGCGCGTCGCTCCACACGCTCGGGTGTCGGCTGAACCAGTCGGAGACCGCGATGATCATCGAGCGGTTGCAGGGCGCGGGCTACGAGATCGTCCCCTTCGGCGAACCGGCCGACCTGGGCATCATCAATACCTGCACCGTCACCGGCGAGGCCGACGCGAAGTCGCGGCAACTCTTGCGCAGTTTCATCCGCAAGAATCCGGAAGCCTACACCGCCGTCATCGGGTGCTATTCTCAAATCGGCCACAAGGTCCTTTCGGAGATTGAGGGCGTCGACCTTATCGTCGGCACCCCGGAGAAACTCAACGTCCTCGACTCCGTGGCGGAGGGCAAGAACGAGAAGCCGCTCGTCGTCCGCGACCGGATAGACCGTGACGATTTCTCGATCGAAGTGACGGGCGCGGCCGGTAAGACGCGCCGCGCGAACCTGAAGATCCAGGACGGCTGCGATTTCATGTGCAGCTTCTGCGTCATTCCGTTTGCCCGGGGCCGGGCTCGCAGCCGCGATCTGGATAATCTTCTTGAAGAGGCCTGCATGCTGGCCGCCAAGGGCACGAAGGAAATCGTCATTACCGGCGTCAACGTGGGGACGTACCAGCACAAGGGCGCCGATATCGTGGACGTGGTGAACCGGTTGAACGAGATCCCCGGCATCGAGCGCATCCGCATTAGTTCCATTGAGCCCACCACCATCCCCGATGCGCTGCTGCGCGTGATGAACGAGCCGAAGCATGCGCTGGTGCCCTATCTGCACGTGCCGCTGCAGTCGGGCTCGGACCACGTCCTCGGCCTTATGAAGCGCAAATACTCGCGCCTGGAATACCTGAATTTCGTGCGCCACGCCGAGAACGAAGTTAACGACATCTGCATCGGCACGGACATTCTGGTGGGGACGCCCGGCGAAACCGAGGAGGACTTCGAAGAGACGTGCATGCTGCTCGAGGACAGTCCGCTCGGCTATGCGCACGTGTTTAAGTACTCCGAACGGCCCGGCACGGCGGCGCAGCGCATTCCGGACCACGTCAGCGCCGCCGACAAGAACCGCCGCAGCGCGCGTATCCGGCGCCTGGCGGCGCGCAAGCGCACGGCGTTCCACGAACGCTACATTGGACGCACGGTAGAAGTGCTTTTTGAACACGAAGAGGGCGGCCACTGGACCGGTTATACGGGGAATTACATCCGCGTCGCGGCACGTTCCACCAATAGGCTCGAAAACGAAATCCGCACGGTGCACCTCGAGGGGTGCCGCGGCGACATCGTATTGGGGACCCTTCAAGATGAGTGATACGGCCCTTTCACTGGACCTGCTGCTCGAAAAAGAAGCGCGATTGAAGACGATTCTCACGGAATACGGCGCGGTGGCGGTTGCGTACTCCGGGGGGGTGGATTCGACCTATCTTGCGGACGTTTCGCACGAGGCCCTCGGCGAGAAGGCGGTCATGGTGCTCGCGGATTCGCCGAGCATTCCGCGCGCGGAAGTGGCCGAGGCGATGTCCATCGCGCGCGAGCGGGGCTGGAACCTCCACGTCGTTCGCACGCGCGAATTTGAAAACGAGGACTACCTCAAGAACGACGGCAACCGCTGCTACTTCTGCAAGTCGGAATTGTTCGAGAAGATGCGGGAGTTTGCCCTGTCGAACGAGGTGGGCGTGCTGGCATACGGGGCCATCACGGACGATCTGCTGGATCAGACTCGCGTCGGACACAAGGCCGCGCAGGAATATGCCGTCGTTGCGCCGTTGCAGGAGGCGCAGTTGTCGAAGACGGAGGTTCGCGCGCTCAGCCGCCGCCGCAAGCTCTCGACCGCGGACAAGGCGTCGTTTGCGTGCCTCGCGTCGCGTTTTCCGAAGGGCACGCGGGTCAGCGTTTCCGAAGTCGAGAAGGTGGAGAAGGCGGAAGAAGTGCTGCGCGCAGAAGGCTTCCACCAGTTCCGCGCCCGCCACCACGGCGATATCTGCCGCGTTGAAATCGATCCGCGCGATTTCGGCCGGCTCCTCGACCCCGAAACCCGGGACCGAATCGTCCAGGCCATCCGCGCGGCAGGCTATCGCTTCGTGGCCCTCGACCTCGCTGGCTACCGCACGGGCAGCACCGCAGGGTAGAAGATCACCACCAAGACTCAAAGACACAAAGTACTGCAAGAGAAAAGCCACCGCAGTTGGGGTTCCCCCGACTGAGGGTGGCTCCTCTATTACGGTACTTTGAGTCTTGGTGGTGATCTTCTTTCGAAGGCTATTTCTTCAAGATGCCACCTCGGCCGCTGCTCAGGTAAGAT
>JAVEWL010000033.1:0-17929 GCA_034004565.1 FCB group bacterium
ACGACGCTCTTCCGATCTGACTGCGACTGCAGCAAGGCGCATTGGGCTCCCCTCACCCTTCCCCTCTCCCCAGGGAGAGGGAACAAGACTTCGGCAGGGTGTAGCGCTTGAGTTCTTATCCAACAACGCGACCCGCTCCCCCAGCGGGCTCCCTCTCCCTGGGGAGAGGGGCGGGGTGAGGGGAGCCCAGAGGACCTTGCTGTCGTTGTGGTCCTTGCAGTCCTTGGCTCACCCACACCCCCAAGTCATGAAGCCGACTTGGGGGTGCCACAAAAAACGGGCAGATTGAATCCTCGAGTTTCCGCTTAACGACGCCTTATTGCTCCAGATTCTCCGCGTCCTCGGCGACGATGGCGGGACGCGCGTCCGGCGATTCGGTGGTCAGGTCAATGTCGCGCAGGCGAACGTTCCGGACGTGGCGGAAGTAGAAGCCGTACGCGGGCAATTGGCCGAACATGGGCGGGTCGGGATATTTGTCTTCGACTTCCGGCACGGGGGTGGTCACGCGGGATCCGCCGCCGACGAACGAGATATGAATGTTCGATAGCGAAATGTTCTCGATGTAGTGGCCGGGAATTCCAGAGAAGGCGCAACCTACTGCACTTGCGCCGGTCGCGATTACGTTGCTTATCGATACGTTGCGAAACACACCGGCTTCCGGCTTGGGGTCGCTGGGCTTGGCAGTCTTGCCGCGGTTGCCGAGCCGCATGAAGATCGGCGCCGTCGTGCCCTGGATCACGATGTTGGATATCGTCACGCGCTCGAGTGTGCCGCCGTCGACGAGTTCAAGCGCGATGCCCGCGAGACCTTCCGGCCGTCCCGACGGCGCTTCCTTCACGCTCGACCGTTGAATCACGCAGTTGCTGATCGCGATGTCCTTGAATCCGCCCGCCGATTCCGTCCCGGCCTTGATGGCGTTGCAGTGCGAGCGCAAGAGGCAGTTGGTGATAACCACGCGTTCCGTCGGCTTCGCACCTGTGCTCTTGAGCGTGAGTGCGTCGTCGTCCGTGTCGCCCACGCAGTCGCTGACCACCACATCCCGGCAACCGTCGATGTCGATCATGTCGTTGTTGGCCGCGACGTGATTGTAGACATTAAGCCCGCGCAGCGTAAGGAAGTCGCAATCGAGGTAATGCTGCATCCACATGGCCGAATTGCGCAGGTTGAGATCCTCAACCTTTACGTTGCGGCAACTGATCAGGCGAATAAGATAGGGACGGTTGAGGTAGACCTTGTCCGGGACATACCGCCCTTCCTGCTCGTAGGACTGCCCGGCCGCGGCAACCTCTTCCGGGGTCGCCTGCACCCCGCGAAACGCCGCGCCCTGCCCGTCGATGGTGCCCAGTCCCGTTATCGAGATGTCGCTGAGACCCTCACCCCAAATCAGCGCGCGCAAGGTATAGCTATCACTCCGCGAGGGATACGCGCAACGGTTGAGAGGGTAATCCGCAAGATTGGTGCTGCCGAGAATGGTCGTGCCCTGCGAAAGCCGCAGATGCACGCCGGACTTCAGGTAGATCGTGCCCGTAACGAACTTGCCCGGCGGAAAGGTGACCTCGCCGCCGCCCGCCGCGGCCGCGGCATCGATGGCCGCCTGTATCGAGGTGGTGTTGAGCGCGACGCCGTCGCCGACCGCTCCGAATTGCGTGACGTCCGACACGGATAGCGCAGTCAGAAGCAAGGCATGGAGCAGCATCGTATGACCTCCCGCTATGGCTTTGGGGCTTCCTTGATTGCGAACAGGTGTTCCAGGGTCGAAACGTAGAGCACACCGTTGGCCGCGACCGGCGTGGACGCCATGGTCCCGCCGAACTTGATCGTGGACAGTACCTGCTTCTCCTTCGACGCGGCCAGGACCCAGAACTCACGGCCGCGCGTGCCGACGTAGACCTTGCCGTCCGCGACGAGCGTCGAGCCCCAGACCTCGCGACCCAGGTCGTGCGTCCAATACGGCTGCCCGGTCTCCGCATCGACGCAGTGCAGCATGCCGCCGCAATCGGCCACAAAGACAAGCCCATCCGCTATGGACGGCGTCGAGCTGCAGTGCTTCACGAGCGGGTAGGACCAGAGTTCGGCGGTCTTGGTAACGTCGCCGCTCTGGGTGGCGTCGATGCATTTCAGCCACGATTGCCGCTTGCCCCACCAGATGTCGCCGCCCACGGTCACATAGAGCCGGTTCTTGTGGAATACGGGCGTGCTGAGGATATTGCTCGGGCTTTCCTGCTTGTTGTTGAGGTACTCGGCCAGGTTTTGCTTCGGCGCCGTCGGGTCGCAATCGAAGCGCCAGATGCGCTTGAGCGTTTGCGGCGTTTCGGGCGCCTTGGCCGCGGGAAGCGCCTCGAAGCCGTAGCACACGCCGTCGCCGCCCCCGAAGAAGACCTGCTTCTGGCCGTTGATCGTGCCCATGGCCGGCGGCGACCAGGTCGAATGGAAGATCATCGGTCCGATACGCTCGCCGTCCTGCGCCACCACACGGCCGGTTGCCTTGTCGACCACGATGAGGCTCGGCGCATCCGGCTTGAGGATGATCTTGTGCGTGCTCTCGACGCCGTTGCAGGTGTTCAAGTAGAGGTATTGGCCGTCCATAAGCACCGAAGCGTGCGGTGAGTCGTGGGGATGGACATCGACCTGCGAAACGAGGTCGAGCATCCAGACGATGTCGGCATCCTGCGGCGTCACGTCCAGCGGCGGTTCACCCGCGGGCGTCATGTGCGCGCCCTCGTCCTGATACGGTCCGTCGTTGCCGTTGGCTTGTCCGTTCATGTCGAGACAGACCAGTTCCAGCCTGTTCGTGACCGCATAGGCGCGGTCGCCGTCCACGGTGGGCGGAGAACAAATGGCGATCATGGGCCAATCAAGGAAGTCATCGCCGCCAATGCGCGGGACGACCAGTTGCCAGCAGAGGCTGCCGTCCGATTCATTCAGGCAAAGGAGCACGGCGCGGTCGCCCTGGTGGCGCGGGTCGCGAGGGACCTTGTTGTTTGCTCCGATCAGCACCTTGCCGCCCGCGACAATCGGCGTGCCGTAGGCATTGTCGCCCAGCGGCGCCGACCACTTGATGTTCACGCCTGTCTCGGGATCAAAGCTCGCGGGGAGGCCAGTCTCTGCGGAGATCATGTTGCGCGAGTGCCGCTCACCCCATTGCAGTTGGTCCGCGGCATGGCACAAGGATGGAGCGAATCCCGCGGCAATAGCCCACAGGAGGAGAGAGCGGCACGGCTTCATGTTTCGGATTCCTTCGTGTTGCGGTATGCCCGTAAGTCCACTACGCCCAGCGCTTGAGATAGTACCCGCGCGTGTACGGCTTAGCAACCCGAAGGGGGGAGAAGCGGCCTGAAACTCGAAAACCGATTTGTGCGGAACAAGAGTGATTTAGTTGACACTGGTCAGAAATATGCGAAAACATTATTTGGTGAGTCTGCCCTGAGATTCAGTGAGATTAATTTACGGCAGTCAGGAGAATGAAGCAACTCCAATTCAAAAAGCTTGTATCCTTTCAAGCAGAGCGCGTTGGCGCAGTGTGCGGCCCTAACAGGAGAAATCGAATGGCATCGCCTTGGAAGTGGTTTTCCGCCAAAACAATCTACCGCCTGGACGTAGAGGGCGAGCCGCTGGCGACGGATAGGAATTACGAACCCAACGCTACGCTGATAGAAGAACGGGTAGTGCTCATTCGGGCCAGAAACCACGACGAGGCCATCCGTATTGCGGAGAAAGAGGCCGATGACTATCCCGGGGAGCCATACCTGAACCCCTACGGTCAAAAGGTCAGCTACCGACCGTTCGGCAGGACCGAGACTTACGAACTGTTTGACCCTCCGGCGAACCGTGCCGAGGTCTGGTCCAGTACTTCGTTGCTGCCTGGCTCGATCTCGGACGATGAGATTATTGAAGACCGCTTCGGTCCCATTGAAAAGAGTATCAAGAAGCGAAAGAAGTTCATGGACCAGGAGTTTTCGGGCATCGTCCGACCCAGAAGACAGCGGGTCCGGGGCAGTGATTAGTATGCGAACCGCCCGTTGTCCCTTTACTCCAAGAGTAACACGGAGGCTGGGTGCGACCTTCAATCGGAGTGAGGCGCGATTTTCGCGTGCGCATCCGAAGCGTAGCTTTTGGATGCACTGACTGGCGAAGGGCAATCAATTTTGGCGATTTTATCCACGCATGCACGAATTGGGCTGAGCCGTAGCCAAAATGCACTTCATCGTTCAAGTCGTGCTCAATCTAAAGGCTCTATCGGAGCAACTTCGCTCAGCGTGTAGTCAAGTCCTGCACAATGAAAAGCAACAACCGCGCTAAACGCTAAGCGCGGACCAAGTGCTTTCACAACGGTCTCACCAGTAACACCTCCCTCAATTTGCAGTTGGCGCTCACGCAAAGTGTCTATGAGGGGAACCAGGAGGTCTCCCGAGAGGGTGCATAGGTGTTGTACCCGATTGCGCACTGATTGACGTGCAAAACGCATATCTACTGGCGAATGAGCGAAGTCGTTTCGAATCGTGCGAACTAGATGCAAGACCTTTCTGATGTGCGGCCTTATTACTCCTATTCTGTAAGCGAGGTCAATCTTCATCGAGAAAGTATAGCTTCTTTCGAAGATCTCATCACTCCGCTCTGCCGCAGGAAGGAGATGTTTCGCTAAGACATGGTCAAGGGCTGCTTCAAGAAGCGCTGAACCCACAATTGCCGCACCTCGGTCGCTCTCTGATTCGATAAGATCAAAAGTTTGAGCAAAGTGGTCCGCCAGATGCTTGCGCTTCTCATCATTCAGCACAGTGTCCTCCAGTCCCCGAGGTTCGGTTCAGCTTTCGTTGTTTTGAGCCCATAATTCTTGTCGGAAACTTAGGGAATTCTCCCGGAATTTTCGCATACGGCCCAGGCGTCTATCAAAGGACGGTAGGCGTAATAACTCCGCTTGTGCGGATAGTCTTTATACCCGTCGAATTCGACGGGTATAGAAGGACAAGGGCGAAAGGTCCCTGAAGCTAAATGGAATGATAGATTGGAAATCAGCACCCTGTCACGACAGGTGAGCGAATGTCTTTCCGGTTCTACGCTGTTCCGATGGCTCGGCGCCGTGTGTCGTCCCGCTCAGGTCCGTGATCCCCTGCTGGCATCTCGTCCCAAGTACGGCCGTCCAAGATGCGGCCCGCTTTCTTCTTGTTGGTTCCGCCCCATTGCTTGAAGAAGAACGCAACGCCTGCCCGGACACATTGGTCTCGGATATCCTTAACCCATTCTTCGGCCATTGGACGCGCGCCTGGACCGGATTCTCCGCCTAAGATGGCCCAGTGGATGCCGTCGAGGTTGAGATCCGGCAGTGGTCCGAGGAGCGGTTCGAGGGAGAGAAACTTTACGTCGGCCCGCGTCTGGCGTAAGTGGTCGATGCGGTAGGTGTATTCTGCATTCTCGACGCTGACGCCCATCCAGATGTGCGGTGCCCAAGGGAGTATTGCGTTCAATTGGGCAAGACGTTCGGAGCGCTTCGTTAAGACCTGGAACCGGTGCCAGTTTGCTCGCCGCATTACGTCGAAAACGCGCAGGATGAACTCCGTGGGAACGTTCTTATGGAAGAGGTCGCTCATGGAATTCACAAAGATGCGCTGCGGCCGCTTCCAACTCAGGGGAAGCTCCAGGTTGTGTTCCTGGAGTGTTAGCTTGAACCCATTCGCATAGCTGGTCTGTCCCATGGCCTGAAGGCGCTTTGCCATCCGCTCGGCGTAGCAGTGCTTGCAGCCGGGGCTAACCTTGGTACATCCCGTAACGGGGTTCCAGGTTGATTCGGTCCATTCGATGGAAGACTGCGTTGCCATTACTGTATTCCGCAGTTACGAGATCTCGCATAGGACCTCTCTTATGTGCGCTTGACCGTGAGATCTGGGATGAGACCGGAGTAATCGTCGAGCCCAACCACTGCGACGTTTCTCGTGAGCCAACGCAAATGTTCCTTGAGTTCCTTGAGCAGGACATTCTTCTTAAGCAGGATGCGTTCGGGTGGCCGCCTTTTTGGGGTTGCCAAGTCCTCGAAGAAGAAAACCACCTGGGGAGGGATGATCATTCTAGTGTGAGATGCTTTGAAGAAGTCGCACTCTCTTGTATTCGAAGCGTTGTGACAACCTCCGATTACCCCCGCTAGAGTGTCCCGTGCCTTGATCGCAACAGTCATCGGGACATTTTTGAACTTCTCATTCTTTGGCACGCCCCGACAGAAATCCTTCACTTCCAGCATCACGAGCGGCGTGCTGTCACGCAGGCAAAGGAAGTCCATAGCTTTGGTAGGCTTAACCTTGCTTTCCATTAGTGATTTGTAGAACGATCCGGTCTCATCGTACTTGAGCACGGTCCATGAGGCGCCAAAAGTGAACTCCAGGTTCCCTTCCTGGATGATGGTCATTCCGCATGTCCTCTTTCTTTCATGTAACTTGCGACCGCATCTTGTTCGCGTTGATAATGCTCCGCGAACTCATCCAAGATCGGGTTGTCCGTCAAGTCCGCCAGCGTCTCACCGCTTTGGACATCAACCGGACCATCTTCGTTGCGGCTCATCGCAAAAAAGCGAATCGGAACACGAGGTTGTGTGCGGTATTCAGCGGCAAGGGACAGCTCGCCGGTCAGCAGGTAGTCATGAGTGGAGATGAACACCTGGACCCCAATCTTGGCCAGATCGCGCAACAGGTTCGCAACATGCTTGATCAAACGGGGGTTCAAATTCGCTTCCGGTTCGTCCCAGAAGAGAATAGTATCTTTGGAGATGGACCCGTTGTTGATCAGATGTATCAGCGCCGCAATTTTGCGGTGTCCCTCGGCGAGAAGGTGCGCTTCCAGCGTGCGTGCACTCTTCTCGCTTTGCACGTAAAAGCGATCTCCTTTTTGAATGACGCTTCCTTGCAGTATTCCTTCCAAATTATTCTTCAACCGGGACAGAATTGCGTTGGTCTTCAAAGGCGCGGCAGCCAGGGCTTTGCAGATATCGTAATAGGTCTGATCAAAGGCCAGTTCTCGCTTTTCATATGAAGCCACAAAGCCGGGATAGATGGCCAGAACCTCATTGGGTGGAACAAAGAGGCCTTTTGCATTCGGTAGATGGGCGATGATCGAAGAGTCGTAAGTTTGGCCTCTGCTATCTGGCCGAATTGCAAGGCTGTTGTGTTGGGACCCAAATTCGACACTGATCTCCGAGATGTGGTTACCCGTGCGTTTTCGCAGCAGCAGCCCAATGTCACCGCCCTCAGGTTTGAATAGGCCATTAATTAAGGAGTGAGGCTTCCACTGCTCCCTTTCGATTTCAGTCGAGTGTTTTTCACCGGTCATCCATTGCGTCATGGCATAGAGTAGCTTTAGAAGATGCGATTTCCCTGTGCCGTTAGCGCCGATGACTATGTTCACTCCCTTGCAGAATTCGATGTGCTGATCCTCGAACACCGTAAAGTTCTCGATGTGGCATCTATCAATTGTCATCAGCCTAACTCCATGATACTGAGGCTCTCGTTGGTACGGGCCTCTAGCATCTTGACTTTATCAAGCTTCTGCTCACCCTACACAAAGGGTAGTGGCAAAGTGTTCAAAAGACATGTTAAGAACTTCACCGGTCTTGGATATGAGATTCACGGTCCAGTGTGCCGAGTAAACGCCTCAGCTTCTGACCAACTCATCTACAGACTAGGCATAGTATATCCATGTGTGTTTTGGCAATGGAAGCATCAAAGTCTTGGCATGTGTGACTGGACTTGTGCCAATTGGATGTTGAATGTAAGGCGGATGGTCTACGAATGGGATGTTATGAAGGATTGCGGCGCTGCGATTGGTAGCTTTGGCTCTGAGCACTCTGTGCGCAATACCGGCTCAGGCACCCGATTCCGGCACGTGTCCAAGACGTTCTGCAGGATGACTAATAGTCGCGCATTTGTCTCGCCGTCTTTCACTGCGATTCGGATGGCGTGGGTGCCCAGGGACGTGCCCATCAGGGCTGCGTCGCGGAGGAAGAGGTTTAGTTGGGCGCAGGCTTGGGTTAGGGTGGCGGCGTCGGGACCGGCTTCGGGGAGGTGGCATAGGAGGAAGTTTGCGGTGCCGGGGAAAACGTCGAAGTCGAGGTGGTCGCGGAGGGCGGTGGCGAGGCGGTCGCGCAGGAGGTGGGTTTCGGCGTAGCGTTGTGCGTAGTAGGCGGGGTCGTTGAGTGCTTCCACGGCGGCGATCTGGGCGGGGAGGCTCATGGCCCAGGGCGGGGAGATGGCGCGGAGGCTTTCGAGTTGGGATGCGGAGGCACAGAGGTAGGCGGCGCGCAGGCCGCTGAGGGCGTAGACCTTGGACATGGATTTGCACACGATAATGTTTGGGGTGCGGGTGGCGAAGGGTTCGAGGGACTGATTGGGGCCGGTGTATTCGATGTAGGTTTCGTCTATCCAGATGCGGGTGGCGGGGTTTGACTGAGCGAGGATGGGTTCGAGTGCTTCGCGGGGGACGTGGCGGCCGGTGGGGCTGTTGGGATTGACGAGGACGATGAGGTCGTAGCGGCCGTCGAGGAGGGGGAGCAGACGGGCGGGGTCGAGGGCGTAGTCGTCGGCGCGGGTGAGGGGCAGTCGGTCTACGCGGCAGCGTACGACGTGTTCGAGGACGTGGGCGTATTCGCCGTAGGTGGGGTCGAGGATGAGGGCGCGCGAGGACGGGGTCAGCCATTGGCGCAGGGCGAGGTAGATGAGGTCGGAGGAGCCTGCGCCGGAGAGGATGTTGGAGGGGTCGACACCTCGAGCGCGGGCGATGGCGCGGATGACACCTTCGCAGTTCGTGGGCGGGGAGGTGCGGGCGATCCATTCGAGGTTTTGGGAGAGGGCCGAGAGGACGCGGGGCGAGGGCGGGAACCAGGCGTCGAGCACGTCGGCGTTGATGACGTTGTGCCGGCGGTCGAGGGCGTCGAATTCGTCGCCAATCGCTTCGAAGAAGTGTCCGCCGTGAAAGCAGGGGCCGGACGGGTGGAAGGGGATACCCAGGCGCCAATCGCAGGCGCGTTCGAGGCGATCGAGCAACGCCGCGCGCCGGGTATGCGCGCTCCGCAGTTCTGTGACGGTGGCGGTCATCAATTCGTAGCACACGGCGCCGGATTGGGTTTGGAAACCGAGGGGGCACAGTCCTGCTTTGACGTACAGGTCGAGAATCTCGCGCCGTCCGATGGCCACGATGCGAGTGCCGCCCTGCGCTTCGACCCAGCGGAATGCGGCGTACATCAGAAGGGAGGCCAGGGACCTTCCGCGTTCGGGTCTGAGGACGGTGAGCAGTCGGATTTCGTAGGTGCCGGCATCGACGGTGAATGGGAGTGACTCGCGTTGAAAGTACTTGTCAATGGATAGGCGGCCGCCGGGCGGCGTGATGCTGATAAAACCGGCAATCGCTCCGTTGCGGCGGGCGACGATGTAGTGGTTGAAGGTGTCGAGGGAGTCGGTCAGGCTCGCCTCGGGATTGGTGGCGTGTTGAGCCAACTCGGCCGCGTATACCTCGTGTCGAAGACCGTAGATGTACGCCCGATCGCAATCGTTGGCAAGCGTTACGACGAGTCCGTGATGCCGACAGCATGTGTACCGCATTTGGATCTCCAGTACTTCTCAAGCCATACCCGGTAATTGCCGCTGCCGACACCTAGTGTATAACATACAACCGTTAGAAGTCAAGCAATATGGGCGAGGGGGGGAAGCGCGCCGCCTTGATGTGATTTATGCCTGCCTGGCGGCGATCCACTGAACTCCGATGCGCTCGTGGTTTCTCAGGCGGTCGGTGAGTTGTCCGACGTGATGCTGGATGTGCCGGATGTTGTAGAACTGGAGTTCGAGCTTATTGAAGTGCAGCCAGGGGAACCCAGAAGGCGCTTCGAGGTCCAGGGAGGGCACCTTGCGTTCGACCTCCTCCCGACAGACGGCGAGGTATTCGGCGATTTCCGTTTGGGTGTACGGCTCCTCGATTCTGGGGGCATGGTGTGGAGGCCAGGGGACGGGACCCAGGAACTGGTATTCGCGACGGTGCTTTTCCCAAGCCACAAAGTCTCTTTCCCCGTTATGGAGGTAGAGGTGGGCGAAGAAGAGGGTGTGGTAGGCGATGTGCCAAAACTGATTTTCGTGGGCCGGGTCTACCCACAGTGCTTCCGGACAGTTGTTGACTGTTTCGGTGAGCATATCGAGTGTGGCGCGGTACTGCGATGCAATTATGGTGTGGATGTCCATTTGGTTCTCCTCCCAGCCCAGATGCGGATGGCGGCAGGTCCAAGGGCTCTCCCTGGAATGCCGACCCGCGCTGTGTGATAGCAGCGAAAAGGAGTATACCTCGTGCGTTGGAGCAATTCAGGGTTGAATCCAGGGTGGAGGGCGTGGGAAAGGGGCAAGAAACCTCGTTTGCGATTCGCGTATACTCGGCGGTGGGACAAAAGGAGGAACGCGTCATGTCAACGGCGGGGAAATGGATAGCGTTGGGCTTGGTCCTGGTTTGCGCCTCGGCGGGCGCGGAGGGGGTGGAGTGGAAGGGGAAATGGATCGCGGGTGAAGGCGACGGGCTGCCGCTCCTGCGAAAGACGTTCACGGTGCAGGAGAAAGCCGTCAAGCGGGCGGTGGCGTACGTCTGCGGGCTGGGGCAGTTTGAACTGTATGTGAACGGCACGAAGGTGGGCGATCATTTTCTGGATCCGGGCTGGACCAACTACAAGAAGACGTGTCTTTATGTGCCGCTGGACGTGACCCGGCTGCTGCACCCAGGGTCGAATGCGCTGGGGGTAATGCTGGGGAATGGAATGTACAACGTTCCCGGTGGACGGTATGTGAAATTTACGGGCTCCTTCGGGGAGCCGAAGCTGATCCTGCAGTTGCAGGTTGAATATGCGGGCGGCGACGTCGAGACCGTGTACTCGGACGAATCGTGGCGCAGCGACCGGAGTCCGATTACGTTTAGTTGCATCTACGGCGGCGAGGATTACGATGCGCGGCTCGAACAGCCCGGGTGGGCCACGGGCGGCTTTGACGATTCGAAGTGGAAGGCCGTGCGCGTGGTCGAGGGACCGGGCGGGGAGTTGCGCGAGCAACAGCACCCGGCAGTCAAGGTTGCGGAGACGCTGAAGGCGGTGTCGTATACGAAGCGCGCGCCGGGTGACTACATGGCAACGCTGGAGTACAACCTGTCGGCGCGGCCCTTCATGACGGTGAAGGGCAAGGCGGGGCAGTCGGTGACGATAGGGGTTTCGGAATTGCCCGAGACGCCCTGGGAAGGCCACAGCTACACCTACACGCTGAAAGGTGAAGGGGAAGAGACCTTCCGCCCGTACTTCACATACTTCGGATTTCAGTATTTGTTTCTGACGGGTGCGGATCGGCCCGAGGATGCCTCCGGCGAGCGGCCCGTGCTGCTTGATGCGGGTGCGGATTTCGTGACCAGTTCGGCGCAGGGCGTAGGCGCGTTCCGCTGCGACAATGCCTTGTTGAACGACATCGACGACATGGTTACGCGCTCGGTGCGCAGCAACCTGCAGCATGTATTGACCGATTGCCCGCATCGCGAGAAACTGGGCTGGCTTGAAGTGTCGCACCTGATGGGGCCGTCGATCGCGTATCGTTACGACGTGTCGCAGCTCTATCGGAAGATCTGTCGCGACACCACGGAGTCGCAGTTGGACAACGGCATGGTGCCGGACATCGCGCCCGAGTATACGCGCTTCACGGGCGGCTTTTTCGAATCGGCGGAGTGGGGGAGCGCATGCGTGCAGTTGCCGTGGCTGTTGTTCCGGTGGTACGGCGACAGCGCCATCCTCGAACAGCAGTTCGAGACCATGGTGAGATACACGCGCTATCTTGCGACGACGCGCAACGCGGAAGGGCTTGCGAAAGGCGGCCTGGGCGACTGGTACGACTGGACTCCGGAGAAGGGCCACGCAGGCGCGTCGCAACTCACGCCCGCGGAACTGACGGCGACGGCGATGCTGTACGACGACGCGCGGATCGTGGCGGAAACCGCAGCCCTGCTGGGAAACGATGCCGCCGTGCGCGAGTTCGAGGCCCTGGCGAAGCAGGTCAAGGCGGACTTCATTCGCGCGTACTACCATCCGGATACCCACTCGGTGTCGACCGGCAGCCAGTCCGCGCTGGCGTGCGGGTTGCACTTCGGACTTGTCCCGGAGAAGGATCGCGCGGCGGTGCTGGAGAACCTGGTGAAGGCCGTGGAATCGATGCAGTACCGGCCGACGGTTGGGGAAGTCTGCTTTCGTTTCCTGGTGCGCGCACTGGCGGATGGCGGCCGGTCTGACGTGATCTACCGCATCATCAATCGCACGGATCCGCCCGGCTACGGCAACATGCTGCGTAATTTCAACATGAAGACGCTGTCGGAACAGTGGGACAAGCCGGGGTCGTCGCTGAACCACTGCATGTTCGGGCAGATCCAGGAATGGTTCAACGGCAATGTGCTCGGGATTGGCCAGGCGGAGGACAGCACGGGATTTCGGCGTCTGAGAATCGCCCCGACTGTGGTTGGCGACCTGAAAGAGGCGAGCGGGCACTTCGACTACGATCGGGGGCGGGTAGACGTGCACTGGAAGAGGGACGGCGGCACGTTTACGCTCGATCTGTATCTTCCCATCGGCGCCAAGGCCGAGGTTGTCTTGCCGAAGGAATTTGCGAAGAAGCTCAGCGAATCCGGGCAATCGCTGAAGGAAAGCGGAAAATTCAGCAAGGTGAGAGCGACGGATTCCGGCACGGTCGTTACGCTGCCTTATGGAGGGAAGTATCACTTCGTTTGCGAAGGGGAGAGCTAGGCGCGTGAGCCCTCACCCCGCCCCTCTCCCAAAGGGAGAGGGAACCCGTTGTGGGAGAGCTCGACTGACTGGGTGAGTATCCCCTCGCTACAACCTGCTGGAGTTTTCCCCCCTCTCCCTCTGGGAGAGGGTCGGGGTGATGGCTCATGGGTACTTGCTGTCTTTGCGGTCCTTGGCAAACCCACACCCCCAAGCCAGAAGACCGGCTTGGGCGCGCCAAAAACGATACGCAGGTCTTTCTCAGCGCCGGTCAGACCATGCCGGACAGATTATGAAGCCATTAGTGCTCTGGAGCTGGGGTAAAATTTATAGCTTTGCATGGTTGGGCTGTCAATGCGAGAGGCTAGTCTTGGGACCATTTCCGGGCGGATAATGCGTCGAATTCTATCCTTGTCCCGCACGCGTCAAGGCGGATTTTGCGTTCAAGTTGCGCCAACATCGGGACGAGGGGTACACTTTGCAGCCGTGGGCATAACCGGCCGTTTATGTAGTGGACGGACGCACGTACATCGCGAGAACGTCACCCCGCCTTGCGCGGGGTTTCTTGGTATCTGTGAGGAAGGTGGCGGGCCCGGCCGAGCCGGAGCCGAGGAGTGAACATATTCATGTCTGAGACCGCATTCGTGTCAACGGCCATTCCGTACGTGAACGCGAAGCCGCACATCGGCTTCGGGTTCGAGTTGATCCAAACGGACGCCTATGCGCGGTACCTGCGCTTAACGGGCCGGGACACGTTCTTCCTGACCGGCACGGACGAGAATTCGCTGAAGAATGTGCGGGCCGCGCAGGAGCAGGGCATCACCACCGAGGAACTCTGCGAACGGAACTCGGAGACCTACCGCGAATTGTTGGGCGTGCTGGACATCTCGGCGGACTATTTCATTCGGACGAGCGTCGATCCGCTGCATCTCAAGGGCGCGCAGGCCCTGTGGAGCCGCTGCAAGCCGGAAGACATCTACAAGCGACACTACAGCGGCCTGTATTGCGTGGGTTGCGAAGACTTCTACACGGAAAAGGACGTGCCGGACGGCATCTGTCCGGACCACAAGACTCCGCTGGAGCGCGTCGAGGAAGAGAACTACTTCTTTCGTCTGTCGGCGTACCAGGACCAGATTCTGGACCTGCTGGAGTCGGGCCGCCTGCGCGTTATTCCGAACTCGAAACGCAACGAGATGCTCAGCTTCGTGAAGGGCGGCTTGCAGGATTTCAGCATTTCGCGCAGCCGCGAGCGCGCGGGCAACTGGGGCATCCCCGTGCCGGGCGATCCGGGCCAGGTGATGTACGTTTGGTACGACGCGCTGGCGAACTATGTCACCGCGCTGCAACTGGCCGACGAGGGTCCGTTGCTGGAGAAATACTGGACGGGATCCCACAAGAAGACGCACGTCATCGGCAAGGGCGTGAACCGGTTCCACACGGTGTACTGGCCGGCGATGCTGTTGTCGGCGGGACTGCCGGTGCCGGAACAAGTCTTTGTGCATGGCTATATCACCATCAACGGCCAGAAGATCTCGAAGAGCCTCGGCAATGTCATCGACCCCGTGTCGCAGGTCGAGCAGTACGGCGTCGACGCGGTGCGGTATTATTTGTTGCGCGCAGTTTCGCCGTATGAAGACGGTGACTTCAGCGAGACCCGGTTCAAGGAGGTGTACAACGCGGACCTCGCCAATAATCTTGGCAACCTGGCTCGGCGTATCGAGACGCTGGCGGTCAAGGCCGGCTACGCCGCGCCACCGGAGGAAACGCCGTCCGCGCCGGCCGGATTCCGCGAGGCGATGGACGATTTCCGTTTTAACGACGCCCTGGCGACGCTGTGGAGCCTGGCGACGGTCATGAACGGCCGTATCGAGGAAGTGAAGCCCTGGGAACTGGCGAAACAGGGCCGCGACGCGGAGTTGAAAGTCTTCCTGGACGAGATGGTCCTCGGTGTTCGCGTCATCGCGCATTGGCTACAGCCGTTCCTGCCCGGAACGGCCGCCAAGCTCACGGCGCTCTTCAAGGAAGGTCCCGTCGAGCGGGGAGAACCCTTGTTCCCTCGGCTCGTTTAAGAACGTTTTCGCAGCTCTGGGCAGGAATGTGAATAAAGCACGGCACGACTCGTCGTGTTTATCAGGTTTTGCCGGGGCGCCGCCACGGGATGGCGGGTTTCGGAGTGGGTATAGCAACACCGACAAGGATGGAGACCTCACCATGATAGCGAAACACGCACTGACACTGGCCGCGTTGGCGATCCTGATTTCGCCGGTAATGGGCTGCAACACCACGCCCGTGCAAGACGGTGCGGTGGCCGGAGGCCTGCTGGGCGCCGGCGCGGGTGCGATCATCGGGAACCAGGTCCACGGTCAGTCCGGCGAAGGCGCGTTGATTGGCGCGGCCACGGGCGCGCTGGCCGGCGCCCTCATCGGCGATCAGGTCGGCAAGAGCCGGGAGTCTCAGCCGATGGCCGTGGCGCCCGTGCAACGGCAGGTAGTGACGCCTCCGCCGCCTCCGTCGACGATTGTGGAAAGCGGCCACTACGAAACCCGGCTGGTGCGCACGCCTTCCGGTGAGACCTATGAAGAACGCGTCTGGGTGCCCGACCGGTAGTAGCGGCACTCGAATAGCATAGAATTGACGTGTGGGGCAGCTCCGTTGGCGGCGGGGCTGCCCCGCGTTATTGGTTTTCCAGAAACCCATGGAGTCAGGCGAAATGGCGTTTTGGAACCAGCGCGTGTGGCGAGTCTTGGGGGCGTTGGCGCTGGCCGCCTGCGGCGGGATGGCGCTGTACGGCAGGCAGGTTGCCGTGAGCGCGTCGCCGAAACTGTTCGTGGTCTACTGGGCGGGGTTCCTGTTCTTTCTGGTGCTGGCGTTGGGGATTGCGATGATTGACCTGCGATACGCCCGCAGGCAATACATCAAGGAACGCGACGAACTCTACCGCGAAACCCTCGGCGACGAGGCCTTTCGCCGGCAATTGAGCGAAGCGCACCGGAAGATCCGCCCGGATCCCCCCAAAGACAAGTAGTCCTCACCTTTTCCCGTCTTGTTTCTTCTCTTTATGCGATGCGACTGGTATGATTTTCACTCAAGGGCAGGCTCGGCTTGGACGGAGCTCCCAATGCAACCGGAACAGGTGGAAAGTTGAGGACTTGCGCGATGAGAATAATCTTGACGGGGTTTCTGGCCGTACTGATGCTGAGCGCGTGTACGAGCGGTGAGCCCGAGGATGCCACCCAAGCGGCCAAGACGGTAACGGGTGCGGCCGGCGACCCCAGCATGTCAACCACGGACGCGGCTGTACCCATCACGACGGGCGATGTCGAGCAGCGCGTGTTCTTCAACGCCACGCTTGCAAAGGAGGCCGAGGCGCCGAATATCAAAGCGGACGTAAAGAAGGATTCGCGCGGCAAGTTCAACATGGTGACCCTGGACGTGTACCAGCCGTTTCCCGCTACGCTGCCTATCCTTGTTCGCGCAAGATCCAACCAGGCATGGGAGACCACGCCCGTGGTCTGCCGGGCCAAGGTGACCATCGAAGGCAACCCGCAGGCGCTGGCCGAAATCCAGTTCGTCTGGGGCAAGGAGGCGAAGCAGCAGCCGCACGAGGTTACGGCCGACGTGATGGCGGCGTTGCCGACGGTGCCCGAATCGGTTCTGGTGGTGCTGCGCGCGGATACGCTGCTTTTGCCGCCCGGCACCGACCCCGCCACGGTCGATCCCGCGACCGCCACCGCGCCCGAGGCTTCTTCAACGGTTCTGCTGAGCAACCCGGTCCGAATCAACTTCCACAACGAACCCGCGCCGGATACGGCTGCCGAAGCAATCCCGGCTCCCGCGCCGGAAGCGGCGGTCGAACCGGCCCCGGCCCCCGAGGCCACCGAACCGGCCGAAGCCCCGGCGGCGCCCGCTCAATGAACGTCGTTTGCATAGGCGCGCATCCGGACGATTGCGAGTATTTTGCCGGCGGCACCTGTGTCCAATGGGCGCGGCGCGGGCATCGGGTGGTGTTCGTCTCGGTGAGCAACGGCGATATCGGCCACTACGCCATGTCGGGTGTTGAACTGGCCAAGCGCCGGGCCGAAGAGGCGCGGCGTTCGGCGGAGTGGGCGGGCTGCGAACACCGGGTGCTCGATCACCACGACGGCGAAGTTATGCCCACGCTCGAATTGCGCAAGGAAATCGTGCGCCTCATTCGCGAGTACCGCGCGGACATCGTGTTGACGCATCGGCCAAACGATTACCACCCCGACCATCGCTACACGTCGCTGGTGGTGCAGGATGCCGCCTTCATGGTCACCGTTCCCAATTTTTGCCCCGACGCGCCGCGCCTCGAAAAGGATCCCGTCTTCTTCTACCTGATGGATCCGTTCACGAAACCGTCGCCGTTCCAGGTGGACGTGGCGGTGGACGTCGATGAGACCATGGCCGTCAAGTGGGCCATGCTGGATGCGATGGATTCCCAGTTCTACGAATGGCTGCCGTGGCTTTGGGGTTTTGCCGACGAGGTGCCCGGCGACCCGGCGGCGCGGCGGCAATGGCTTGAAGAGCGATACGCGTCGTACTTCCTGCGGATGACCGAGCCGACGCGCGAGGCACTGGCACGCCGTTACGGTGCCGAACACGCCGCGCGCGTGGTGTATGCGGAAGGCTTCGAGTTTTGCGAATACGGCAGCAGGCCTTCGGAAGAGGAAATCCGCAGACTGTTTCCCTTCTTTCCGGAAGAAAGGGCATAGCAATGATCAATCGGGCGTGGCGGGTAATGGGTCTGGCTGTGGGGGTGGCGTGCATGGCGGCGCCGGCAATCGCCCAGGACGAACAGCCGCTTTACGGGAACTACATCGTCAGCGAGGGTACGGCCACTGTCGAGGCCACGCCAGACTACGTGGAATTCATGCTGATGCGTGCCGCGACGGCCGCTACCGCCGCGGAAGCGGTATACAGGGCCGCGCAGCTCGAATCGGAACTGGATACGCAACTCAAAATCTCCGATTTGCCCACGCCGTCTTCCCGCGAAGTGTCGGGGGTCTCCTTCACGGACGTGAACAATCCCCGCGCGGTGGTGAGCGCGAATATCGTCTTCCCGGCGCGAACGTATGCCGATCCGAAGACGGGCCTTGCGGATTTTGCATCCCTCTGCGACGGCATGGTCGCGTTTGCCCAGGCCCTCGATTGCAC